>CAZPZQ010000470.1:0-2263 GCA_964590745.1 uncultured Mycobacterium sp.
TGTTCACCGTGCTGTTCGCGCTGGGCCGGCTGCCGGGCTGGATCGCGCACTGGCGGGAGATGCACGACGAGGGTGATAGTAGGATCGGTCGGCCGCGGCAGATCTACATCGGCTCCGGTGAACGCAACTACACCACCATCGACGCCCGCTGACCCGCAACCAATCACCGCGAGCAGTCACACAAGCAACCCAAAGTCACGAGTTTTGCCGGCTTTTGCCTCTGCTCGCCAGGTGGTCCAGCACCGCCATCGCGGCGTTGTGGCCGCCGAGGCCCGACACCCCTCCGCCGCGACGAGCCCCGGCACCGCACAGCAGAACCCGATCGTGACCGGTGGCCACCCCCCACCGGCGCGCCGGAGTATCCAGCGGATCGTCGTCGTCGGCGAACGGCCAGTCCAGACCGCCGTGGAAGATGTTGCCGCCGGACATGCCCAGCACGCGGTGCAGATCCAACGTCGTGGTCGTCTCGATGCAGGGTTCTCCGTTGCGGTCGAGCCACAACAGATCCTGGATCGGTTCGGCCACAAGTGAGTTGATCGATGCCAGCACCGCATCGGTGAGCTGCTCACGCACCGAGTTCGGGTCCGCGTCGGTCATCAGGGCGTGCGGCGTGTGCAGGCCGAACACCGTCAGGCTGTGCGCCCCGGATTCGCGCAATGCCGACGACAGGATGCTGGCGTCGGTCAGCGAGTGACAGTACATCTCGCACGGCAGCGGATCCGGCAATCGCCCGGCCGCCGCAGCCGAATACCCGGTGTCGAGTTGGCTCCACGTTTCATTGACGTGGAACGTCCCGGCGAACGCCTGTTCCGGCGAGGTTGATTGGTCCGGCAACCGCGGTAGCCGCCGCACCACCATGTTCACTTTGACCTGCGTGCCCTGCGGTGCGGGCTGCGCGGGTTCGCCCAGCAGCCCGGCCAGCACCGTCGGCGTCACCCCGGCCAACACGAACCGGCAGCGCAGCGCGTGCTCTTCGCCGTGGGCCCGGTAACGCACTTCGCCGCCCGGGTCAACCGCGTAAGCCTCTGCGCCGGTGATGATTTCCGCGCCGTGCCGAGTGGCTGCTGCGGCCAGCGCTGCGGTCAGCGACCCCATGCCGCCGACCGGCACGTCCCAGTCGCCGGTGCCGCCGCCGAGCAAGTGATACAAAAAGCAGCGGTTCTGCCGCAGCGACGGGTCATCCAGGCGGGCGAACGTGCCGATCAACGCGTCGGTGGCCACCATGCCGCGCACCAGGTCGCTGCGGAACGCCTCGGCGATAGCGTGCCCGACCGGTTGCTCCACCATCGCTGCCCAGGCCGCCGCGGCATCGCGTCCGCGGTCGATGACGCGTCGGCGCGCCTGTTTTCGGGTCGGCAGCGGTTCGGTCAACGTCGGCCACAGCGGCTCGGTGACCAGGCGACACCGGCGGTAGAACTCGGCGAGCTCGGGCGGGGTTGAACCGGGTCCGATGCACAGGCCGGTACGCCCACCGGCGGCCGGGTCCGGAGTGTATGAGGTATACCGCCGCCGGGCCAGTCGCACCGAGGCGCCGAGATCGTCGAGGATGCGCGTCGGCAAGAGGCTGACCAGATATGCGTAGCGGGACAGTTGCGCGTCCACACCGTCGAAGGCCCGCACCGAGGCGGTGGCACCACCCACCTGCGCCAACCGTTCCAGCAACCGCACCCGCAGGCCGGCCCGGGCCAGATAGCCGGCCGCGGTGAGACCGTTGTGCCCGCCGCCCACTACCACCACATCGACGTCCACGCCCACATCCAACCGGGTCGCCAGTGCTCACCTACACGCCGGGACGACTCGACCGAACGTTAACGTGGCGGTGGCAGCCGCAGCATCAACCGCACCCCGCCCAGCGGACTGTTTTCCAGCGCCGCGGTGCCGCCGTGCAATTCGGCCTGCTGCGCGACCAGCGCCAGTCCGAGACCCGACCCGGAGTGCGAGGCCGTCGACCCGCGCGAGAAGCGCTCGAACACCACTTCGCGTTCCTCTTCGGGTATCCCGCCACCGTTGTCGTCGACAGCGATCTCCACGCCGGCCCGGGAACTGACCGCGGACAGCTGCACCCTGGTGGCACCACCGTGCTTGACCGCATTGGCGATCGCGTTGTCGACCGCGAGCCGCAACCCGGCCGGCAACCCGACGATGATGCAGGTCGGTGACGGCGCAAGGGATACGTCGAGATCCGGATAGACCCGCATCGCGTCGTGGGCGGCGCGGTCGAGCAGTTCGGTGATGTCGACCGGGACGTGGTCATCGGAGGTGG
>CAZPZQ010000471.1:0-2259 GCA_964590745.1 uncultured Mycobacterium sp.
ACGGCGGCATCGGCTTCACCTGGGAGCACGACGCCGGCCTGTACTATCGGCGGGCGCTGATCCTGGCCGCCTCCTTCGGCCGTGCGGCGGACTATCCGCAGCACGTGGTGGACACCGCCACCGCGGATGGCATGCGCAAAGTCGACATCGACTTAGACCCGGATACCGAAAAGCTGCGCGCCGAGATCCGCGCCGAAGTCGCTGCGCTCAAGGGTATTCCGCGCGAACAGCGTACCGTTGCCATCGCCGAGGGCGGCTGGGTGTTGCCGTACCTGCCCAAGCCGTGGGGTCGGGCGGCCAGTCCGGTCGAGCAGATCATCATCGCCCAGGAGTTCACCGCCGGGCGAGTGAGACGGCAAAACATGGGTATCGCCGCGTGGATCATCCCGTCCATCGTGGCGTTCGGCACCGAGGAGCAGAAGCAACGGTTTCTGCCGCCGACCTTGCGCGGCGAGATCATTTGGTGTCAGCTGTTTTCCGAGCCGGGAGCCGGTTCAGACCTAGCCGGTCTGACCACCAAGGCGACCAAGGTGGACGGCGGCTGGCGGCTCACCGGCCAGAAAATCTGGACCACCGCCGCCCAGTTTGCGGCATGGGGTGCGCTGCTGGCCCGCACCGACCCGTCCGCACCCAAACACAACGGCATCAGTTACTTCCTGTTGGACATGAAAAGCGAAGGCGTCCAAGTACGCCCGTTGCGAGAGCTGACCGGTGGCGCGATGTTCAACACGGTCTTCATCGACGACGTGTTCGTCCCCGACGAGTTCGTGCTGGGTGAGGTCAATCGAGGCTGGGAGGTCAGCCGCAACACCTTGACCGCCGAGCGGGTTTCGATCGGCGGCAGCGAGGCGCCGTTCCTGGCCAGCTTGGAAGAGCTGGTCGAGTTCATGCGTGCCGGTCAGTTCGACCAGATCGAGCAGCATCGCGCTGGTCAGTTGATCGCCGAGGGCCATGCCGCCAAACTGCTCAACCTGCGCTCCACTTTGTTGACCTTGGCCGGCGGCGACGCCATGCCGTCGGCGGCGATCTCCAAGCTGTTGTCGATGCGCACCGCCCAGCACTACGCCGAGTTCGCGGTACGCACCTTCGGCGGTGACGCCGCGATCGGCGATCCGGATCAACTGCCCGGCAAGTGGTCCGACTACCTGCTGTACAGCCGTGCCAGCACCATCTACGGCGGCACCTCCGAGGTGCAGTTGAACATCATCGCGGAACGCCTGTTGGGCCTGCCCCGCGACCCGTAACCCGTTGCGCGAGCAGACGCAAACGCAGCCAATTTTCTGGGAATTTGGCGACCTTTGCGTCTGCTCGGCAGAACTACTAGCGTCACCGCTGTGGTCGACGCACCGCCACCCGCCGGCCGCTGCGGGCACAACGCCGCCGGTGACGAACGCGCGATCCTCGAGTCATTCCTGGACGACTACCGAAGCATCGTGGTGCGCAAAGTCACCGGGCTCTCGGATGCCGATGCGCGGCGCCGCTTGGTTGCTTCGGCGACGACGGTGGCCGGCCTGGTCAAGCATCTGCGCTGGGCCGAGTACGGCTGGTTCGATCAACTGTTGCAGCAACGGGTCGATGACAACCGGCGCCCGCATAACCGCGAGTGGGAATTTGAACTCTCCGACGACGACGCGCTGCTCGCGCTGGTGGCCGACTACCAACAGCAATGCGAGCAGTCCCGACAGCACGCGGCGCGGTACCCGCTGGATCACCTGGTGTCGCACAAACGGCTCGGGCAGGTGTCGCTGCGCTGGATCTATGTGCACATGATCGAGGAAACCGCCCGGCACTGCGGACAGATCGACATCCTGCGCGAACAACTCGACGGCGCAACCGGTTTCGACTGATCAGCTCCATCGCGCGAGCAGACGCAACGAACTACAGCTCGCGGAGCTCGCGTTTGAGGATCTTGCCGGTCGGGTTGCGCGGCAACTCGTCGAGGAACACCACATCGCGGGGCACCTTGTAGCGGGCCAGATGTTCTTTCACGTACAGTTTGACGGCCTCTTCGTCGAGCTCGGCGTCAGGTTTTTTCACCACGAACGCCCGCAGTCGAGCACCCCAATCCTTGTCCTCCACACCGAGCGCGGTCGCTTCCACCACGTCGGGGTGTCCGCTGAGCAGATCTTCGACCTCAGCCGGGAACACGTTTTCCCCACCGGAGACGATCATCTCGTCGTCGCGGCCGCTGACATAGAGCAGGCCGTGTTCGTCGAAGTAACCGACGTCGCCGGACGACAGCAGGCCGTTGATGATCTG
>CAZPZQ010000472.1:0-2250 GCA_964590745.1 uncultured Mycobacterium sp.
GCGCGGTCGACAAGAAAAACATGGTCGGCATGATGATCGCGGTGGCCCGCCACCTCTCCCGGCAAGGCATTGTGCCGCCCCGCGACCTGGTGTTCGCCTTTCTCGCCGACGAGGAAGCCGGCGGCAAGTACGGCTCGCACTGGCTGGTGGAAAACCGCCCCGAGCTGTTCGCCGGGGCTACCGAAGCCATCGGCGAGGTCGGCGGCTTCTCGCTGACCGTGCCGCGCCGCGACGGTGGCGACCGCCGGCTCTACCTCATCGAAACCGCCGAGAAGGGTATCCGCTGGATGCGGCTGAAGGCCCGCGGTCGGGCCGGGCACGGCTCGATGATCAATGACGACAACGCCGTCACCGCGGTGGCGCACGCCGTCGCACGCTTGGGCCGTCATCAGTTTCCGTTGGTTCTCACCGACGCCGTGGTGCAATTCCTGGCGGCGGTCAGCAATGAGACCGGACACGCCATCGACCCCTATTCACCCGATTTGGAGGGTGCGATCGACAAGCTGGGATCGATCGCCCGCATCGTGAAGGCCACCCTGCGCGACACCGCCAATCCGACCATGCTGCGCGCCGGTTACAAAGCCAATGTGGTTCCCGGGGCAGCAGAAGCGGCGTTGGATTGCCGGGTGCTGCCCGGCCGGGAGGAGGCGTTCGAGGCCGAGGTCGACGAGCTGATCGGCCCGCAGGTGACCCGGGAATGGATCAGCAATCTGGCGTCGTATGAAACCACCTTCGACGGCGATCTGGTTGATGCGATGAAGGCCGCGATTTCCGCCCACGATCCCGATGCGCGTACCGTTCCCTACATGGTGTCCGCCGGCACCGATGCGAAAGCCTTTGCCCGCCTGGGTATTCGCTGCTTCGGCTTCACCCCGCTGCGGTTGCCGCCGGCCCTGGATTTTCCGGCGTTGTTTCACGGCGTCGACGAGCGGGTGCCGGTCGACGCGCTGAAGTTCGGTACCGAAGTGCTGGGGCACTTCCTGACGAACTGTTGACCGGCGATCGCCAGAAAAACCGAGCCGACTCACGAGAGGACCGAGCATGAGTCCAACGCCCGACCCGTACGGCGGCGAGCAGCCGTCGATCACCCGCCCCGACCCGTACGCCGAACTGCCGAAGCTGCCGTCGTTCCGGCTCACGTCGGCGTCGGTCACCAACGGTCAGCCGCTGGCGAGCGCCCAGATCAGCGGGATCATGGGGGCCGGCGGTAAAGATCTCAGCCCGCAGCTGAGCTGGTCCGGCTTCCCCGAAGAGACCCGCAGTTTCGCCGTCACCGTCTACGACCCGGACGCGCCGACCCTGTCTGGTTTCTGGCACTGGGCGGTGGCCAACCTGCCAGCCACCGTCACCGACCTGCCGGAGGGCGCCGGCGACGGCAGCGTGTTACCCGGCGACGCGCTGACCCTGGTCAACGACGCCGGGATGCGCCGCTACGTGGGTGCCGCACCGCCGGCCGGTCACGGACCGCACCGGTACTACATCGCTGTGCACGCGGTCAAGGTGGAGAAACTCGACCTGCCCGAAGACGCCAGCCCGGCGTTTCTGGGCTTCAACCTGTTTAGCAATGCGATCGCCCGGGCGGTCATCTTCGGCACCTACGAGCAGCGCTAACCCGCCGCGGCCTATTGCTTGCGCGGCTGAGCCGACCCCACCGCCTCGGCCAGCGTGGCGTAACCGCCGTCGTGCAGCCGGTGGGCGAGACCGTCGTGGATGCGGTGGGCCCACAACCCGCCGCCGTAGACGAACCCGGTGTAGCCCTGCAGCAGCGACGCGCCTGCAACGATCCGTTCCCAGGCGTCGTCGGCGGTTTCGATGCCGCCCACACTGATCAGCGCCAACGTGTCGCCGACCCGGGCGTAAAGCCGGCGCAACACCTCGAGTGCCCGCCGGGCCACCGGCGGCCCGGAGACACCACCGGCCCCGAACCGGTGCACCCCGCGGGTGGCGAGCCCGTCCCGCGCCACCGTGGTGTTGGTTGCGACGATGCCGGCGAGACCCAATTCGACGGCCAGGTCGGCGACCGCGTCAATATCCGGGCCGGCCAGGTCCGGCGCGATCTTGACCAGTATCGGCGTCGTGGTTTCCGCGCGTACCGCGGCCAAAATGGGTCGGAGTTGGTCGACGGCCTGCAGGTCCCGCAGCCCCGGCGTGTTCGGTGAGCTCACATTGACCACCAGATAGGCCGCCAGCGGACCGAGCAGCCGGGCGCTGGTGCGGTAGTCGTCGACCGCATGCTCCGGAGCGGTGGAC
>CAZPZQ010000473.1:0-1088 GCA_964590745.1 uncultured Mycobacterium sp.
CCGGACGCCCGGATCATGGCTTCGAAGACGGTTCCGACGGCGTGCAGCGCCCGCACTCCTTCGGCCAACCGCGCCCCACCGGAGTGCCAAATGCCCACGATCGGGCTCTGCTCGGCGATCGCGGTGTCGTAGGCGTTGACGATCTGCGCGCAGCCTTCCACTCCCATCGCACCGCCCATCACAGTGCCGTCGGTGCAGAACGCGATAGTGCGTAGTCCGTTGACGGTACCCGCCCCGGCCAGCACCCCGGAGCGGTCGCGCTCGTGCAGCAACTCGACGCTGTCATCGTCGAAGAACGTACGCAGGCGCAGCAGCGGATCACGCGGGTCGAGCGATTCGCCAACCGTGTCGGCGACCATGGTCGTCATCGGGGTGTCCTCCTCGATTGATGCGGGAATCGCTGCCTGGCGATCAGTACCTACCGAAGACGAGCGCGACGTTATGCCCGCCGAAGCCGAACGAATTGTTGATGGCGTACGCGTAGTCGCCGTGGCGTGGTTTGTCGACGACCACGTCCAGGTCGATTTCCGGATCCAGATTCACCAGGTTGAGGGTGGCCGGTATGACCTGGTCTCTTAGTGCCAGCACGGTCAGGACCGACTCGGCAGCGCCGGCCGCGCCGACCGAGTGGCCCAGCGCGGATTTCGGCGCATACACGGCCGCGTGATTGTCCTTGCCCAAGGCGTTGATGATGGCCTGGCCCTCGGCCACGTCGCCGACGGTGGTCCCGGTGGCGTGCGCGTTGACGTGGTCGATGTCGTTGGGCGCGAGGCCGGCCAGTTGGACGGCGCGGCTCATCGCATAGCCAGCCCGTTCCCCATTGGGGTCCGGCGCCACGATGTGGTAACCATCGGAGGTGATGGCCGCCCCCATGATGCGCGCGATGATGTTGGCGCCGCGGGCTTTAGCGTGTTCTTCGGTCTCGATGACCATCAGCGCGCCCGCCTCGCCGAACACGAAACCGTCGCGGTCTTTGTCGAACGGTCGACAGGCACCGGCTGGGTCGTCATTGTTGGTCGACATCACAATCCGCATCTGGGCGAACCCGGCGATCGGGACCGCTTCGATCCGCTGCTGAAGCATCTCGT
>CAZPZQ010000473.1:1098-2235 GCA_964590745.1 uncultured Mycobacterium sp.
GCCGCCGCAGATCGCGATGTCGGCCTCGCCGAGCACAATGTTGCGCCACGCCTGGGCAATCGCCTCGGCGCCCGACGCGCAGGCCGACACCGGGGTGATGACTCCGGCTTTGGCGTGCCGGTCCAGGCCGATGGTCGCGGCCGCCCCGTTGGGCATGTATTTCTGCACGATCAGCGGGGAGACCGCCTTGAGCCCCTTTTCCCGCATGTCGTCGTAAGCGAAGACCAGTTCCTCGGTGGAACCCATTCCGGTGCCGACCGACACCATCAAGCGGTTGGTGTCGACATCGGGTGAACCGGCGTGGTCCCACACCCGCCGGCCCAGCACCAAGGCCACCTTCTGCAGATACGACAACCGGCGCAACTCGATGCGGGTCAGTCCGTCGTCGAACGACTCGGGCGTTTCCACCAGGTGGCCACCGATCCGGACCGGCAGGTCGAACTCTTCGACGAATGCGTCGTCTAGCACCCGGATCCCGCTCTGACCGTCCAGCAGCGCCTTCCACGTGCTCTCGGCGTCGCCGGCCAACGAAGTCGTCAGGGTCAGGCCGGTGACGACGACATTGGGAAAACCATTCCCCGTGGCTAAAGGGGTCAACGTTGACATTGCTGTCACGAACTTTCTGATCGTTACGGTCTCAGTACCGTCCGAATGCCAGCGCTACGTTGTGGCCGCCGAATCCGAACGAGTTGTTGATGGCGTAGGAGTACTCCCCATAGCGCGGCTCACCGGCGACCACGTCCAGATCGAGCTCGGGGTCCGGTGTCTCGTAGTTCAGCGTGGGCGGGATGACTCCGTCCCGCAGGGTGAGCACGGTGAGCACCGACTCCAGCGCGCCGACCGCCCCGATCGAGTGGCCCAGTGCCGACTTCGGCGCGTACACCGCGGCCTGCTCACAGCCCGCCACCCGGATAGCGTTGGCCTCGGCGGTGTCGCCGATCGGGGTTGCCGTCCCGTGCGCATTGACGTGATCGACGTCCGTCGCCGAGAGGCCTGCCAACTCCAGGGAACGGGTCATCGCCCGCCCGGCGCGGACACCGTCCGGTGCCGGGGCCACCATGTGGTAGGCGTCCGAGGTGATGCCGGCACCCATCAGCCGGGCCAGCGGCTTGGCGCCGCGAGCCTTGGCGTGCTCCT
>CAZPZQ010000474.1:0-2232 GCA_964590745.1 uncultured Mycobacterium sp.
GTGCAGTGGGTGGCGATCCGGCAGATCGAACCGCCGTTATCCTGCGCCTGCTTGATGTCATCTTTGGTACCCACCCCGGGCAGCATCAGAAACGCGATCCTGGCTTCGCGGGCGGTGTCGGCGGCGAGCTTGATCAATTCCTGCTCGGGTGTCTTGGAAAAGCCGTAGTTGAAGCTCGACCCGCCGAGACCGTCGCCGTGGGTTACCTCGATGACCGGCACCCCGGCCGCGTCCAGTGCGGCAACGATGGCGCCCACCTCGTCTTTGGTGAACTGGTGACGTTTGTGGTGCGAGCCGTCCCGCAGTGAAGTGTCGGTGATTCGCACGTCCCAGATGCCGCCGGCAATGGTGCTGCTCATCGGACACCTCCCGCTGTGGTGGCCGCCATCTCCTTGGCGATCTCTTCACCGACCTTGGTCGCCGCCGCGGTCATGATGTCCAGATTGCCCGCATACGGCGGCAGGTAATCGCCGGCGCCTTTCACCTCGATGAACGTCGTCACCACGGCGCGCCCGCCGGAGTTCAGCGAGGGTTCGTCGAACTGCGGTTCGTTGAGCAGCCGATAGCCCGGCACATAGGTCTGCACCTGCTCAACCACGCTGTGGATCGACTTGGCGATGGCGTCGTGATCGGCGTCTTCGGGGATCTGACAAAAGATGGTGTCCCGCATGATCATCGGCGGGTCGGCCGGATTGAGGATGATGATCGCCTTGCCCTGCCGTGCACCGCCGATGGTCTCGACGCCACTGGCGGTGGTCTTGGTGAACTCGTCGATGTTGGCTCTGGTGCCCGGGCCGGCCGACGCCGACGCCACCGACGCCACGATCTCAGCGTAGGGAACGCTGCCGGCGGCTGCTGCGACCGCGCGGGTCACCGCGTAGACGATCGGGATGGTGGCTTGGCCGCCGCAAGTGATCATGTTGACGTTAGGTGCGTCGAGATGCTCATGCAGGTTAGCCGGCGGGATCACCGCCGGACCGACGGCTGCCGGGGTCAAGTCGATCGCCCGGATGCCGGCCTCGGCGTATTTCGACGCGGCGGCCTTATGCACGTAAGCACTGGTCGCCTCGAACAGCAGGTCGGGTTTTTCGTCTTGAGCGAGTAACCAGTCGACCCCTTCGTGAGTGGTCTCCAAGCCGAGCTTGCGGGCCCGGGCCAAGCCCTCACTGTTGGGGTCGATGCCGACCATCCAACGCGGTTCCAGCCACTCCGACCGCAGCAACTTGTAGAGCAAGTCGGTGCTGATGTTGCCTGACCCAACGATCGCGGCACTGGCCTTGGCTGCCATGACAATCTCCCTCTATGTGAACGACAACCGCACCGAGCCGAGATCGGCGAACTCAGCGACGAAGTCGTCTCCTGCTCGGGCGTCTATGGCACGGGTGCACGAGCCCGGCAGTACCACGTCACCGGCGCGCAGGAGCACCCCGAAACTCTCCACCTTGCGAGCCAACCAGGCCACCGCGGTCGCCGGGTTGCCCAGCACCGCGTCGCTGCAGCCCTTGGCCACCACCTCGCCGTTGCGAGTCAAACGGACGGTGACAGCTCGGACATCAATGTCGGCCGGTGATGCCCGCGCTTTACCCAGCACAAACCCGGCCGACGAAGCGTTGTCAGCGATGGTGTCGCACAATGTGATCTGCCAATCGGTGATGCGGGTGTCGATCAACTCGATCGCCGGCACCAGCGCCTCGGTGGCAGCCAACACATCGGCCTCGGTGCAATGTGCTCCGGGCAGGTCTTCGGCCAGAATGAAGCCCACTTCCACTTCGACCCGGGGATACAGGTACCTCGAAGTCGCCACCGGAGCGTTCTCGAATACCTGCATCTGGTCCAGCAGGTGCCCGTAGTCGGGTTCGTCGACGCCCATCATCTGCTGCATCGCAGCCGATGACAGGCCGACTTTGTGACCCACGACCCGAGCGCCCTCGGCGACCCGCTGCCGGATGTTGATCAACTGAATTTCGTAGGCGTCGACCACGTCGATATCCGGATGCGCCGCGGTCAGCGGCGCGATCGAGACCCGGCTGCGTTCGGCTTGCGCCAAGTCGGCGGCGAGCTCGTCGCGGATTTCGATGGGCAGCATCTTGCCTAGTCTCCTCTGCCGGCAATTCTATAACGTGTTCTACCGTCTCGACCGCGGTCGGCCGGCATCGGCTCCGGTTGTGATCAGGCTTTGCCGGTGTAGTCGACCTGCCAGTGTTTGATGCCGTTGAGCCATCCCGACCGCAG
>CAZPZQ010000475.1:0-2227 GCA_964590745.1 uncultured Mycobacterium sp.
CCTCGCTGGTCCAAGACGCCGCACACGTCGAGGCCAACATCATCTTCGGCACCGTCATCGACGACTCGCTGGGCGACGAGGTCCGGGTCACCGTGATCGCGGCTGGCTTCGACAGCGCCGGGCCGGGCCGCAAGCCGGTGATCGGTTCGGCCGGCTCGGGGCAGCCGAGTCATTCGGTCGCCCCGGGACGAGCGGGCAGGGTCAGCTCCGACGTTTTCGATCCGGTCGACGCCGGCAGCGTCCCGGCGGCGACCAACGGGGCGACGGTCAGTGTCGGCGGCGGCCACGTCGGCGACGGGGCCGGCGGCGGTTGTGATGACGATGATGTCGACGTCCCGCCGTTCATGCGCCGCTAATCCTGATTTTCCGCTCGCGAGCGTGCATGGTTGTACATGACACACCGATCGCAGGTGTACATCCACGCACGCTCGGCCGGGGGTAGATCGTGAGCATTAGCGTCCGTCGGGTCATCACCACTCGGGCCGGTGGCGTCTCAGCACCCCCGTTCGACACCTTCAACCTCGGCGATCACGTCGGCGACGACCCTGCCGCGGTAGCGGCCAACCGATCGCGGCTGGCCGCGGCCGCCGGACTCGACACCGACCGGGTGGTGTGGATGAACCAGGCGCACGGCGACCGGGTCGCAGTGCTCGACGGTCCGCCCACCGGTGCTATCGAGAACACCGACGCGCTGGTGACCGCCGTCGCCGGGTTGGCGCTGGCGGTGGTGTCCGCGGATTGCGTGCCGGTGCTGATGGCCGATGCGCGCGCCGAAGTGGTAGCCGCGGTGCATGCCGGGCGGGTGGGTGCCCAGCGCGGTGTCGTGCTACGCGCCGTGCAGGCGATGCGGGCCGTCGGCGCACACCCGGAGGACATCTCGGTGCTGCTCGGTCCGGCGGTCAGCGGCCGGAACTACGAGGTGCCCGCGGAAATGGCCGCCGCCGTCGAAGCGGCGCTGCCGGGCAGTCGCACCACCACATCGGCGGGCACTTCCGGCCTGGACTTACGAGCGGGAATCGCTTGTCAACTCCGAGATTTGGGGATTACCGCCATCGACATCGACCCGCGTTGCACGGTGGACGATCCGGCGTTGTTCAGCTACCGCCGCGACGGGCATACCGGTCGGTTCGCCTCGCTGGTATGGCTGGAATGAGCCGACGCGGGCCCATCCCCGGAGGCGCTGGTCTCACCGGCCGGCGACGACTGCAACACCGAAATAGCGGTCAGATGCGGTCGGGTCTGTCTGCGTGTCGGTACCGCGCTAACCGGCCCTTGACCGTTACCGTCACGGTGAAACGGTCACTTTAGTCACATCTTCATCACCGACATCGGAACGGCTCCAGAGCGACAGCAGCCTAGAAGGGTCCCATGATGAGCACACTGCACAAGGTCAAGGCCTACTTCGGCATGGCTCCGATGGAAGACTACGACGACGACTACTACGACGACAGTGAGGATCGGGCGCCGTCGCGCCGCTACTCCCGTCGGGAACGTTTCTCCGATGACGGGTACGGCCGCTACGAGGATCGTTTTGACGACCGCGACTACGACGACCCACCGGGCGGCTACCGCGGCGGATATGACGGTGATCCCCTGGAACCGCGGTTGCGTCTGCGGGAGTTCGAACGGCCACGCTTCGCCGCACTGCGCGGGTCCACCCGTGGCGCGCTGGCGATGGACCCGCGCCGGATGGCGATGCTGTTCGACGAGGGCAGCCCGCTGTCGAAGATCACTACGTTGCGGCCCAAGGATTACAGCGAGGCGCGCACCATCGGTGAGCGGTTCCGCGATGGCACGCCGGTGATCATGGACTTGGTGACGATGGAAAACGCTGACGCCAAGCGGCTGGTCGACTTTGCCGCCGGGCTGGCCTTCGCGTTGCGTGGATCCTTCGACAAGGTCGCCACCAAAGTTTTCCTGCTGTCGCCGGCCGACGTCGACGTATCCCCGGAGGAACGGCGCCGGATCGCCGAGACCGGCTTCTACGCCTACCGGTAGGGGAGCGGTGCGGCGGAGCACCGTCACTGGCGTGAGCGGCCGGCGGCTGAGTGGGTAGGCTGACGGCGATCGGGCCGGTCGGCGGACGCCGTGATCGGCACACCCTCATCAGTAAGGTCGGGCTCCGTTGGCGCTGTTTTTCTTCGTCTTGGCGATCGCGCTGTTCGTTTTCTGGCTGTTGTTGATGTGCCGGATCTTCATCGAGTTCATCCGCTCGTTCAGCCGGGAC
>CAZPZQ010000476.1:0-2225 GCA_964590745.1 uncultured Mycobacterium sp.
CTCGCGGCGGTCATTGATTTCCGCGGCGATCACCGGACGGTTCGCGATCAACTGGTCGAGCTCGGCCTTCAGCCGATCGTGTGACTCCTGCGTCAACCAGGTCACCTGGGTGTCCGTCATCTCGTCGCGCTCCTTGTGTTCTCGGGCCCGCAATTTCTGGTCGGCGGGCGCTGGGCTGCCTTCCGGGAACGAGGCGGTACCTCGTGTGTTGGCCGTGTATTGCCGTCTTTGTGTCGAATTAACCACCCGCAAAACCCCTAGCGAGGTCGCACTAATGCAGCAATACACGGTCCCAACAGGAACCGTGTATCCGCCCACCCTAGCACCGACGGCCCGGCTGGTGCCTGAGAACTGGTGCACCGGCTCAGGGCGAACGCAGATAGCCGGGCACGTCGGCGCCACAGCCATAGATATCACCCAGCACCGGCGGCTTACTGGATTTCATCATCGTCGTCACCTGGACGGTGCGGCCTTCGGACGGGCCGACCAGCACCTCGCGCCGGCCGGTTTCGCTGCCGTCTTTGGAGCGGGCCCGCACGATGCACACCACCGGTCGGGACGGGTCGGCGCGGGTCACGCTGATCGTCACCGATACGGTCTCGTCGTCGATCACCTGGTAGCCCGCCAGCGAGCCCTTGACGTCGCTGCTGCCCAGTCGCTGATATCCGATGATGGCGGCGACGGTGCCGGCCGCGATGGCCACCACCGTCACTGCGATGACGGCGCGGCGACTCGGTCGGCGCGGCAGCCGAGCACGTCCGTAGCGACTCGCTGGACGGTGGTCGGTCTTTTCGTTCATCGGGTCGATCGGTTACCGGGTCGCCTGGGCATGATGGAACTATTGGGGCAAGAATCCATTGAAACTATAGGCGCCACTTGGCGCGCGGGTGGCACACGAAACAGGGATTGCACACGTGAGTGAATTGCGGCTGATGGCAGTGCACGCCCATCCGGACGACGAGTCCAGCAAGGGGGCGGCGACCATGGCCAAGTACGTCGACGCCGGTGTCCGGGTGCTGGTGGTGACGCTGACCGGCGGTGAACGAGGTGACATCCTCAACCCCGCGATGGACTTACCCGATGTGCACGGACATATCGCCGAGATCCGCCGGGACGAGATGGCCAAGGCCGCCGAAATCCTGGGCGTCGAACACCGCTGGCTGGGCTTCATCGACTCGGGGTTGCCCAAAGGCGATCCGCCGCCGCCGCTGCCGCCGGACTCGTTTGCACTGGTACCGCTCGAGGTCAGCACCGGGGACCTGGTGCGGGTAGTGCGCGAGTTCCGCCCGCACGTGATGACCACCTACGATGAGCACGGCGGCTACCCGCATCCCGACCACATTCGTTGTCACCAGGTTGCGGTTGCGGCATTCGAGGCCGCTGGCGACTATCGGCGTTACCCCGAGGCCGGGGAGGTGTGGACGGTGTCCAAGCTGTACTACAACCACGGCTTCATCCGGCAGCGCATGCAACTGCTCCAAGATGAGTTCGCCAAGCACGGCCAAGTCGGGCCGTTCGGCAGGTGGCTGGAACGCTGGCGACCCGACCACGACGTGTTCGCCGGTCGGGTGACCACACACGTGGAATGTGCGGCCTACTTCAGTCGGCGGGACGACGCGCTGCGTGCCCACGCCACCCAGATCGACCCGAACGGTGACTTCTTCGCCGCTCCGATCGCCTGGCAGCAGCGACTCTGGCCTACCGAGGAGTTCGAGTTGGCCCGGTCCCGAGTGCCGGTGAGCCTTCCGGAAACCGACCTGTTCGCCGGCATCGAGGCCGACTGATGAACCACTTTGTCCTCGACGTCGTGGCTGTACTGACTGATGTGGCAGAGGACGGACCGCGCAACAGTGGGCCGGACTTCGGCAAGGCCAGCCCGTTCGGCCTGCTGGTCATCGTGTTGCTGTTGATCGGCACCTTCCTGCTGGTGTGGTCGATGAATCGGCAACTGAAGAAGGTTCCCGCGTCCTTTGACGACGTCGACAGCAGCGCCGCTCAGGCCAGCGACGCCGGCCCGGCCCGGAGCGCTGCAGAAGGTATCGACGACGACGACAGCAGCGCCGGTCCGGCCCGGTGAGATCGCACCCGGGTTGATCGGGCGGCCGCGCGCCTAGGGTGGTGGCGTGTTGCGTCCTGCAAGTTGGACTGGACTAGCGGGTGGAAGTCCCGCCCCGGTAGGCACCGGAGCGCCGGGTAGCAGGCCCCGGTTCGTCGTCGAGAGGCGG
>CAZPZQ010000477.1:0-2224 GCA_964590745.1 uncultured Mycobacterium sp.
ACCACTCCATTTCTCTTAGGCGTTCCAGCTCAGACCCGGCATCGAGCTGGGTTCCTGTCGGCTGCCAGGCACAAGGGACCAGCTCGGCGCCGGTTTTGCCATGAGCATGGGACCACCCGTTTGCCAGTGATGGGACCACCTGGCTAGCTGTTTTGCCAGTTATGGGACCACCCGGCGTGGCTTCGGGGCTTCCGGTTGCTCGGCCGCTGTATTGGTCGAATGAGCTACCGGGAGGTTTCTGTGATCGAAGTCAGGGAGATGCTGCGGCTGTGGCTGGAGGGTCGAGGGTTTCGGGAGGTGGCCCGGCTTTCGGGCACGGACCGCAAGACGGTGCGCCGGTATGTGGATCGGGCGCGTGCGTGCGGGCTGGACCGTGATGGCGACGCGTGTCAGCTGACCGACGAGCTGTTGGCGGCGGTGATCGCCGGCGTGCGGCCGAGTCGGCCCAACGGCAAGAGCCAGGCTTGGGAGACCATCGATGGGCAGCGGGCGCAGATCCAGGCGTGGCTGAAACAGGACTTGACCTTAACGAAGGTGCACACGCTGCTCGGTAGGCGGGGTGTGGTGGTGTCGTATCGAACGCTGCATCGTTATGCCACCACGGAATTGGGGTTCGGACAACGGCAGGTCACGGTGCCGGTGGCCGACTGTGAGCCCGGTGCTGAACTGCAGGTCGACTTCGGTCGGCTCGGGCTTCTCACCGACACCGAGGACGGTCGGCGGCGGGTGGTGCACGGGTTGATCTTCACTGCGGTGTATTCGCGGCACATGTTCGTCTGGCCCACCTATCGGCAGACCCTCAACGAGGTGATTGCCGGGTTCGAAGCGGCGTGGGCGTTCTTTGGTGGGGTGTTCGCGGTGGCGATCCCGGACAACATGAAGGCCATCGTCGACAGGGCCGATGCGACCGACCCCAAGCTCAACGACGCATTTCGCGAGTATGCCCAGGCTCGTGGATTCGCCGTGGACCCTACCCGCATCCGCAGCCCACGCGATAAGCCTCGCGTCGAGCGCTGTGTCCAATATGTGAGATCGAATTTCTTTGCCGGGGAAGATTTTCAGAATCTGCATGACTGTCGGGTACGAGCCGAGCAGTGGTGTGGGCAGGTGGCCGGGATGCGGATACACGGCACCACCCGGCTGCGTCCGGCCGAAGTATTCGCCACCGACGAGCTACCCCAACTGAAGCCAGTGCCCGACGAGGTGTTCGACATCCCGACCTGGACCCACCCCAAGGTGGCCCGTGACCGCCATGTGCAGGTCGCGCGGGCGCTGTATAGCGTTCCCGGCGAGCTGGTCGGAAAGCGGCTGGACGCCCGCGTGGATGCGCACACGGTCAAGCTGTATTGGCGCGGTGAGCTGATCAAGGTCCACCCGGTGGTGGGTCCGGGGCGCCGCCACACCGATCCCGCCGACCTGCCCGCCGAGGTGTCGGTCTATGCCATGCGGGACCTGAACACGTTGCAGCGCAAGGCGGCCGCGCACGGCACCCATGTCGGCGTCTACGCCGCGGCGGTGTTAGAACACCCGCTGCCCTGGACCAAGATGCGCCAGGTTTACCGCCTACTGGGGTTGGTGCGCCGTCACGGCGCCGAGGCGGTCGATGACGCCTGCCGACGCGCCCTAGACGCCGAGGTCATCGACGTCGGCCTGATCGAGCGCATGCTCACCCGTGGCACCGGTGAGCAGTTACCGCTGCCGATGTCCGCACCGCCGGCAGCAGCCAGATTCGTGCGCGCGGCCACCGACTTCGCGGTGCGGAGGCCGTCATGAGCCCCGCCCGCCCTGACGCCACCCCGGCGGTCAAGCCGATCGAGGTCTCCCCGGAGCTGAAGTCGTTAATGCGCCGCCTCAAGCTCGGTCAGCTGCTCGACACCCTGCCGGAGCGGCTGGCGCTGGCACGATCCAATCGGCTGCCACACCACGATTTCCTGGAGATGCTGCTCACCGACGAGGTCGCCCGCCGCGACCGCAAATCCGCACAACTACGCGCCAAGGCCGCCCACCTAGATCCGCAGATGCAGTTGCAGGCCTGGGACGACACCGCCGCGGTCAGCTACGACCACCAACTGTGGGCAGAGTTGACCTCGTTGCGGTTTCTGGCCGATGCCTACAACGTGCTCATCATGGGCCCGGTCGGGGTCGGGAAAACGTTCCTGGCCAACGCCTTAGGCCGTAGTTCCCCCCACTGGGTGGCTTCGGGGTCCCCGATTAGGTTCGTGAG
>CAZPZQ010000478.1:0-2218 GCA_964590745.1 uncultured Mycobacterium sp.
ACCGCCATGCGGGGCCGCTACCAAAAGCTAGTCGCCGTCACCGAATGTGGATCGTTGACCGGGTGCCTTCGCGTCTCGTCGAGAAGCGTGTGATTGGCTCCCGTGTGACCTGATCCGTCCTGTCGGTCCTGAAGTACTTCGGTTGTCCGCCAAGCCGAGTTGGCTAGCCCGTAATATGAAGGTAGCCCTCCAATATGGTTGAAGACACGGCGGTTGAGGCTGTCGCCGAATCGTTGCAGGTGGCGATCGGGTTCTTCACCCGTCAGTTACGGCAGGCGCCGGGGGATGCTGGCGGGTTGACCTTCTCCGAGCTGCTCGCGCTATCCCGGCTCGATCGGGTCGGCTCGGCGACGACAAGTGCACTGGCTCGGGCGGAACAGATCACGCCGCAGGCGATGGGCGCGACCGTGGCGGCCTTGGAGGCACGAGGCTTGGTACGGCGCCGCCCGGACAGCGGTGACAGGCGGCAGATTGCCCTCTCGATGACCAGGGCCGGGCGGGCGGCGCTGGCCAAACGTCGCGGCGGGCGCACCGAGCAGATGGCGCGGGTGCTGTCCAACCGGTTTACGCCGGATGAGTTGGAGCTGCTGCGCGCGGCAGCGCCGCTGCTGGAGCGCCTCGGCCACGGCCTGTCGTGACAACACCGCTCGCGTCCGCTTCCACGTCGGCCGCGTTCTCCTGGCGTTTCCTCACACCTATCCTGGGCGCCTCGACTCTAAATCCGATCAACACATCGCTGATCGCGACCGCGTTGGTACCGATCGCCGGCGCACTGCGCGTGACGGTCGCGCAGACCGCGGTGCTGATCTCGACGCTGTATCTGGCCAGCGCCATCGCGCAACCAACCGGCGGACGACTCGCCGAAGTGCTCGGCCCACGACGGATACTGCTGGGTGGCATGACCACAGCGCTGACCGGCGGTGTGGTCGGCGGCATCGGCAGCACCCTGCCTGCACTGATCGCGGCCCGGGTGCTGATCGGAACCGGCTCGGCGGCGGTGTACCCCTCAGCGATGGCCCTGATCCGTCGCCGCGCATCAACGGCAGGGTTGAATGCCCCGCCCGGGGGCGTGCTGGGAGGCCTGGTCATCGCGGGCAGCGCAACCGCGGCGTTTGGCCTGCCCATCGGCGGTGTCCTGGTCGACGCGTGGGGGTGGCGAACCACCTTCTGGATCAACGTTCCGATCGCCGCGGTTTCGATCGTCATGGCGCTGGCGTGGATCCCCCGCGACCCGCGCCTGCCGCCCGTGCCGCTGCGTGCATTGGTGACGCGGACCGATCCCATCGGCGTCGTCGGCTTCGCCGCCGCAATCACCGCGTTGCTGGTGTTCCTCCTAGCGCTCCCGGCGACGAACTGGGTCGCGCTCGGACTCGCGGTCACACTGGGTACTACGCTGATCGCCTGGGAACTGAAAGCGCCACAGCCTTTCATCGACGTCCGCATGCTGGCCACCAACGGTGCCCTGGCCCGCACCCATCTGCGCTACGCGCTCGGCGCGCTATGCGTCTATACCATCCTGTACGGACTGACGCAATGGATCGAAGCCGGACGCGGCATGACCGCCCGGGACGCCGGGTTGCTGCTGCTCCCGATGAGCGCGATCGCCGCCGTACTCGCCCGGCCCATCTCCCGACGCAACCTGATCCGGTCACCCCTGCTGGTCGCGGCCGGATGCTGCCTGGCCGCGTCCGTCGGGGTCCTGCTACTGACCACCGGCACACCCCTGGGCTGGATCGTGGCCATCACCCTCGGATTCGGCGTCACCCTCGGCGCCATGGTCTCCGCGAACCAAACCGCGCTGTACCGGCAGGCCCCTGCGGATCAGATCGGAACCGCATCAGGACTATTCAAAACGTTCGGCTCGATAGGCTCCATCGCATCCTCCGCAATCATCGCCGTTGCCTTCCACGCCGGCGTCACCGACAGCCACCTGCACACCATTGCACTGATCATGATCGGCGTCAGCCTCATCGGAGTCCTGCTCGTCATCTGCGACCGCACCATCATGACCCCATCCCACCGCCCGTAAGCGGAACCACCATCGGTGAGTCGGAGGGTGATTCCGGTCTGAGGTAGCTGGTGTCCCGCAGGGGTGTGGCGAGCTGGACACCGGTTGTGGACCCTGGCCTGGCTACGACGCGGTCGCATCGATGTGTGCGTGGGCTTCGGCTCGTTGACGCTCGATCGCCCGGTAGACGGTTGAGCGGCCGACACCGAA
>CAZPZQ010000479.1:0-2216 GCA_964590745.1 uncultured Mycobacterium sp.
ACCGCGCCGCTGGCGCTGGTGTTGCGCACCGACGAGGTGGATGTCAAGGTTGGCGCGGCGGGTCATCAGGTGCTGCCACTGTCCGACGTGCGGTTGGTCGACACCGACAACACCCCGGTGCGCGCCGGCGAACGCGGCGAGATCTGCGTGCGCGGACCGCAGGTGATGGCCGGCTACTGGGGCAATCCGCAGGCCACCGCCGCGGTGATGGACAGCGAGGGCTGGTTTCACACCGGCGACATCGGACAGGCCGACGACGACGGTTACGTCTGGGTGATCGACCGGGTGAAAGACATGGTGATCTCCGGGGGCGAGAACGTCTACCCCGCCGAAGTCGAGGACACGCTGTACGGCCATCCCGCCATCGCCGAGGTCGCCGTACTCGGCACCCCGCACGAGCGGTGGGGCGAGGCGGTCACCGCGGTGGTGGCGCTGCGACCCGGCGCCAGCCTGACCCTGGACGAACTGCGCGGCTTCGCCCGGGACAAGCTCGCCGGATACAAAATCCCGGTGCGGCTGGAATTCGTCGACGCACTGCCTCGCACCCAATCCGGCAAGGTGGTGAAATACCACCTGCGCGAACAGCTCACCGCGAGCTCCGGCGACCCGTCGACGCCCTCACCGGACGGTCAGTGACCGAATGGTTCGGATCTCGGCGTCCTGGTGCGGGCGTCCGTCGGGACGCAACAGGTCGTGGAACCACACCTTCGGGACGTCGGTGTACGGCCGATCCCAAGAATCCCACGGGTAATAGGTCTGGCTCTTCCCGGCGACCAGACCCCAGTTGAACACCCCGACGCCGCGTCGCTTGGCCACCGGCAGGATTCCGCCGATGGTACTGCCCTCCGGACGGGCCATGTACTCCGTGCAGATGATCGGTCGACCTAACGGTGCGAGCTCGTCGATCCGGGCGTCGAAATCGCTCGGCTTGGCGTAGTTGTGGAACGTGATGACATCGGAGTTCTGCAGTTGAATGTCGCAAATCGTGCTGCGCCGCCCGGCATTTGCCCACTCGCCCTGCCATACCGCGCTGGTCAGTGGTTGCCGCGGGTTGGCGGTCCGAGCCCAGCTGAACACCTGCGGCAGCAGGTCGGCGACGAGTTCTTGTTTGTCGGACCGTTCGACCTTGCGGTACACCTTTGCCGGATTGTCCGGTTCATTCCACACGTCCCAACCCAGCACCCGGTCGTCGTTGCGGAACTGGGTTAGCACCGACGTCACGTAGTCGTACAGCACGCGGGTGTACCGGGGATCGCCGAGCCGTTCGGCGCCCGGACTCTGCGCCCAACCGGAGTTGTGCACGCCGGGCCAGGGCGCGCGCTGCGGACCCGACCTGGGCAGCGGATCCCAACAGGAATCAAAGAGGACGAACAACGGTCGGATCCGGTTGTTCGCCGCGATGGTGACGAACTGCCCGAGCCGATTCTGAAAGCCCCGGGCGTCGGCCGCCCAGAGCTGATCGTGCAAGAAAACTCGCACACTGTTCAGCCCGCAGGCCCGCGCCCAGCCCAGTTCGGCCGCGATCCGCCGCGGGTCGAACGTTCCGGCCTGAAACATCTCCAACTGATTGATCGCGGTCGCCGGCAGGTAGTTCGCACCGACCAGCCAACCCTGCGCCCGATACCACTGCTGGGCTGCTTCGGCGGACCACCGGCCCGGGTCGGCGACAGCCCGCGGCAGTCGAGTCAGCGCAGCGCCCGCCGCCAACAGCGGCAGCTTCAGAACCGTTCGTCGGTGCACGTAGTGACCATAAATTCTGCTCGGCCGGTCGGCCGCTTTTGAGCGGTCGCGTCGCGCGAGTCTGACGGCGATTCGCCGCCGAATCGAGCGGGAACCGTGACCTGCCTCCGGCCTTGACCGGGTGTCGCGGTGAATGTAGATTCACTGCGAGCGAATGAATATTCAGTACCGGACAGGAAAGCCGTGTGACCGACTACGCCGACATCACCTATCAGATCGACGCCGCCGCCGCGATCGTCACGATCAACCGACCGAAGCGGTACAACGCGTTTCGCGGCAAAACCGTCGAGGAACTCATCAAGGCGTTTCGGGCCGCCTGGGCCGACACCCGGGTGTCGGCGATCATCTTGACCGGCGCCGGCGACAAGGCGTTCTGCACCGGCGGCGACGTCAAACAACGCGCCGAGACCGGCGACTACGGTCCCACCGAAAGTGGGATGTTCGAGATCGGCTACCTGCACAAGCTCATTCGTGAC
>CAZPZQ010000480.1:0-2195 GCA_964590745.1 uncultured Mycobacterium sp.
CCGCCGTCGCCGCCTGTCGCGCCATTGCCGTCGCCGCCGGCGGTGCCGCCGTTACCGCCACTACCACCGGCGCCACCCGAACCGCCGGGCCCGCTGTTCCCGCCAACACCGCCGGCGCCGCCGTTACCGCCGTTGCCGTCGATACCCGCGCTGCCGTTCTTCGATGCTCCGCCGGTGCCGCCGTTACCGCCCTGACCGCCATCCCCACCGGTCCCGCCGTTGCCGGTGCCGGCGTCACCGCCGGCGCCGCCGACACCGCCGACACCGCCAGCCCCGCCGGCCCCGCCATCACCGATGTGCGCGGTACTGGCACCACCGGCACCGCCATTGCCAGCGTTGCCGCCGGGACCGCCGGCGCTGCCGTTCGTGCCGTTGCCGCCGGCCGTACCGGCACCGCCGGCGCCGCCGGCACCACCGTTGCCGAACAACCAGCCATGCGCGACCCCCCCGGCACCACCGTCACCGCCGCCGACACCGCCTGCCCCGCCGGCCCCGCCGTTGCCCATGAACGATCCACCGTCACCACCGGCACCACCGTCCATACCGGCAGCGCCGGTGCCGCCGGCACCGCCATCGCCGAAGAATCCGGCGTCGCCCCCGTCACCGCCGGCACCGTCGTAGCCGTCGCCGCCGTCGCCGAACCACAGCCCGCCAGCACCACCATCGACGTGTTGCGCGGTGCCATCGGCACCGTCACCGATCAAATACACCCCCGCCAGATCGTTGATGACACCGTCGACCAGCTGACCCAGGTCACTATGAATCCAGCCCTCGACCGCGGCGTGCACCGGGGCGTAGAAATACGTGTTGACCAAATCCGCAGCCGACGAAAACCCGGCCAGGCCAGCCGGATCACCCCAAGTGGAGGCATCCAGCCAGGACAGCGCACCTAACCCATCGGGATCGACATCGCCTGGATCGACCGCCGCCGCCCACTCGATGGGCTCGAACAGATCCACAATCCAGTCGAACGCGTCAGCGCGCACCGGCGGCGCAGCGGCCAACGGCGCCGTCCCGAACGCCAAAAACGCGCCAGCGGCGGTGCCTAAGCCCACGAAACGTGCGCGCCGGCCGCCCCGACCCCGACACACCCGACGATATCCCGTACTGCCGCGCCTGCTACCCGACATCCAGCCTCCTCGTGCTGTACGGCACCTAAACCGCACCGGACCACCAACCATCAACCCAACATTCAGCTAATATTAAGCTAGTATCGACCGCAGTTCGCTGCGAATGAAACCCTTAAATCCGCCCAAAAAACGGGCTTTGCTGACGTGAATGTGGGTGGCAGCCGCCACGGGTTCGTCTACTACGGCGGTGCTGACTGGACCGGCAAACATGAGCTGTGGTTGCGCGGTCACCGGTTCGACACCCCGGGGTTGCAGCTCGCCTACCACGCCGCTTTCGATGCGATGCTGCCCACCGTCGATCGCCGGGATCGCCGGGATCGAGCGATCGCCGAGATGGCCGCCGACTCGGGCGTTCACCGCGGTGGTGACCCGGCTGGGATGCCGGTGTGGAGTGTCTACGCTGACCGCATCCGGGCTGGCCGTCGAGATCGGCGACCGGCAGCGGCTGACCGGCCACTCGATCGGCCCCTACCTTGGGCTGGTGCTACCGAAAAAGTCCTCGGGCACGACCCACACCCAAGGCGGGATCGCCAAGACCAGCAACGGTACGGCCACGCCCGCCGGCTGCTGGTCGAAGCGTCCTGGCGTCACCGACCCCGATACCGGTCCGCCGGCGGCTCGCGCGCGGCCAGGCCGCCAAGTGGCGGCTGCAGACCCGCTGGGCGGTTTCGACGAACGCAAGAAGTATCCCGTTGTCGCCAACGCGGCAATCGCCCGGGAACTGGCCGGCTGGTGCTGGTCGCTGGAAGTTCTCGACGACGGCTGACCAGCTCACAAACGTCCGGATGACACTCCGTCGATATCGGCAAGCGTCTGGGAGCGACCCGCGTTCCAACTATGAGCAATCACGTTGCTCAGCAACCGATCACGCTCGATTCTAGACAGCGGCCCGCTCCTACTCGAAAACCCGTCCCTGCGGTAACCAACCCGCGCATATCAGACCCTGATTTTTCAGCATGCTAGGCCAACAGCGCAGCCGCACCTATTCCACCGGCAAACAAAACCATCATGGGGTTGACCCCTGATGGTGGACACCTGACTGGTGGGACTGCTGGTCCCGCGGGA
>CAZPZQ010000481.1:0-2173 GCA_964590745.1 uncultured Mycobacterium sp.
TGGCAACGGCGTCGATGGCGCGGATGGCGGGTCGGGCGGGCCGGGCGGCGCCGGGGGCGGCGGCAGGCCGCCCGGCCCGCACGGCATGGCTGGCGCGGATGGCACGCCGTCGCTGGCCCGGTGATCGTCGTCAGGGGCGAGCACCGCTCAGATCGCGCGGATCTGCTGCACCGGCAGCCGCGGCCCGCGGCGCGGTTCGACGGCCAGCCCGCTGGCCTCCAGAAGCCGCACCACCCGGTGCCGGTGCGGCCGCATCGGTTCGAGCAGTTCGACCATCGCGTCGTCGTCGATCGGGCGGCCCAGCAGGGTCCAGCCGACCATCTTCGAGATGTGGTAGTCGCCCACCGACAGCGCGTCGGCGTCGCCGAACGCCCGCTGCGCGGTTTCCGCCGCGGTCCACTCGCCGACACCGGGCAGCGACATCAGCGCCTCCCGGGCCTCGGAAGCCGACCGGGCCGGACGCGCCGCCAGTCGCTCCAGCGAGTCGGCGCGCTGCGCACACCCGACCACCGTGCGGGCCCGTCCGGAATCCACATTGGCGCGGTGAAACTCCCAGGACGGGATGGCCCGCCACACCTCGGCGGCCGGCGGCACCCGCATCCGCGCCGGAGCCGGCCCAGGCGCCGGCGCACCGAATTTACTGACCAGCACCCGCCAGGACCGGAACGCGTCGATGCCGGGCACCCGCTGCTCGAGGACCGCCGGGATGAGCGCTTCCAAGACCCGGCCGGTGCGGCCCAGCCGCAGGTGCGGCAGCCGCCGGTGCGCAGCGGCGACGGTGGGCTCGGCCGGTGCGAAGTCGGCGACATCGTCGTGGGCCCCCAGCAGCGCCGGCGCCGCGTTGAGGAACTCTTCGGCGCCGGTGCCCCACGCGGCGCAGTGGACGTTGTCCGGGCCGGCCTGGCTGATCCGCACGGTCACCGGGCCGCTCGGCAACAGGCTGGTCCGCCAGATGGCGCGGTCGCCGGTGATCTGAAAGCACGGGTCGAGCGGCCCGCGGCGCAGCGGAGCCAGGGTGATAGCCGGGCTGACCGCGCCGGGGAAGGTGACGGTGCGTGTCTGCGGAATGTCGATTCAGTGATCATAGGATGAGAGGGTGACCACCGCGCCGGCGACGATGCAGAGCTGAGCGATGCGAAGGAGGGGCGCCGATGACACCGTTCGACGACCCGCAGGCCGAGCTGGCGTGGATGTTTCTGCAGTGCCTTTCCGAAGGCGCGGACCTGGACGAATGCTTCGGACTGCTCGGCGACGATTTCAGCTACTGGACTAGCCGCACCGGCCAGTCGGTCGACAAGGAGACGTTGCGGGCCCAAGTCGAACGGCGCAAGCACAACCTGCGGATGAGCCTCGACCTGGTCCGGTGCATCAACGAGCACGAAACCGTGGTGATCGAGACGCACGGCCACTGCGTCACCGCGGACGGAAAACGCTATGACGGCCCGGCTGCGTTCATCGTCGACACCCGGGACGGACAGATCGTGTCGGTACGCGAATACGCCGACCGCCGCTTTGCCGACGAAATGCTCGACTAGCCGCCCGCGACGGTGATTTCCGCTTTGTCCGGATAAAACGCGACGTGCCCGGCGATCTCGGCGACCGCGGGAAACGGCTGCGGGTAGGTCCAGATCGCGTCGGTCACGGTGTCGCCGGACGACGTCGTCACGCTGTAGTAACTGGCGTCACCCTTGAACGGGCAGTAGCTGGTGGTGTCGGTGGGGTGCAGCATCTCCTGCTTCACGTCGGCCAACGGAATGTAGTGCACCGCGGCATGTCGCGATTCCTCCAGGGTCAGCGCGCGGTCGGTGTCGGCGACGATTTCGCCGCCGATCCGGACGGTGATGTGCCGGCCGGCGGGCGCGATGGTGATGGGGTAGTCGGCGGTCGGCGTCAGTACGGGTCGATCACTCATGATGTCGCTCCTGTTGGGTCGAGCCTATAGTTCCCAAACGCGCCGCACCGCGCTGTTTCTTCCCTCGCCGGTGCGCAGTCCCATCCAGAACCGGGCGGCGGCGCGGATCGACTCTTCGACCGGCCGCGGTTGCCAGCCCAGTTCGCGCAGCGCCTTGCCGTGGTCGACGTCGGGTTCGGCGCGCTTCATCCGCACCGACGTCACCGACAGTTCTGCGTCGGTGCCGGTTAGCCGAGCCTTGAGGCTGCCTAACGCGCCCAG
>CAZPZQ010000482.1:0-2144 GCA_964590745.1 uncultured Mycobacterium sp.
GACGCCGCCTCGGTGCAGGCCATCGCAAAGCTGGGTGAGCACTTCGGCGGCGCCGGCACCAACAACTTCGTCTACCTGCTGTTGGAAGGTGACGACCCGCTCGGCGCCGAGGCTCACCGGTACTACTCGACGCTGCTGGAGCGCATCGACGCCGACACCACCCACGTCAACTCCTCGCTGGATCTGTGGTCCGACCCGCAGTTCGCACCGGCCAACGAAAGCGCCGACGGCCGGGCGGCCTACGTGCTGATCAACCTGGCCGGCAACATGGGCACCGCGCTGGCGATGGAGTCGACCCGGGCGGTCCGGGACATCATCGCCGACAACCCGGCACCGGACGGGATCACCGCATACCTGACCGGGCCGTCGGCGGTGGTCAACGACGAGCTGGTCTCGATCAGCGACTCGATCCTGCTGCTGCTGATCGCCTGCGGCGCCCTCGTCGGCGCCATCTTGTTCTGGGTCTACCGATCACCGGTCACGGTGGCGATGCCGATGCTCGTCGCCGGCGCCGGACTCGGCGTCGGGCGACCGGTCGTCGCCCTGCTGGGCAACCACCACGTCATCGGCGTATCCATCTTCGCGTCGGCGCTCATGGCGGTGATCGTGCTGGGCGCCGGCATCGACTACGGCATCTTCCTGCTGGGCCGATACCAGGAGGCGCGCCGCGCCGGTGCCGATCCGACCACCGCCTACTACACCGCGCTGCGCGGAGTGCAGCACATCATCATCGCCTCCGGCCTGACCATCGCCGGGGCGACCGCGTGCATGACGTTCACCCGGCTCGCGATCTTCAGCACCTCCGGGCTGCCGTGCACCATCGCCGTCGTCATCACACTCGCCGCGGCGCTGACGTTGGGCCCGGCCACCCTGGCGGTCGGAAGCCGCTACGGTTTCTTCGAACCCCGCGACCAGCAGTCGCTGCGGCGGTGGCGGCGGATCGCCACCTACGTGGTGCGCTGGCCCGGACCGGTGCTGGTGGGCTCACTGGCGATGCTCAGCCTCGCGCTGCTGGTGCTGCCGACGTTTCATCCCAGCTACAACGAACGCATCGCCCAACCCGCCGACTCGCCGGCCAATCTGGGCTTCGCCGCAGCCGACCGCCATCTGCCGCCGAACATCATGTCCCCCAGCGTTTTCCTGGTCGAAGCCGATCACGACATGCGCAACCCTGCGGACCTGATCGCGCTGGCCAAGCTGACCAACGCGGTGCTGGCCATTCCAGGGATCTCCAACGTGCAGGGCATCACCCGCCCGTTGGGCGCCCCGCTGCAGCAGGGCACGCTGACCTCGCAAGCCGGCTACATCGGTCAACGGCTGACCCAGATGACCGACATGCTCAGCCAACGCGCCGACGACCTGCTCGCCCTCAACAGCGAGGTCGGGCGGCTCGAACTCACCATCGAAGAACTGCAGCGGACGCTGGCCACCGGGCGCGCCGGCGGCGACGAGATCGACCGTAGCGCAACCGAACTCCGGGCCACGCTGGCCGGCGTGGTGGCGAAGCTGGATGCGGTGCGCGACACCGCCGAACCCGCCCGCGCGATGCTGGACTCCGTCCCCAACTGCCACAACAACCAGCCCTGCCAGGCGGCGCTGACCGGGTTCTCGCTCTTCGACGACCTGCATCGTTTCGACGGGTTGGTGAGCCGGCTGGCCGGCGGTACCCACGCGGTCGCCGACACCCTGCCCCGGCTCGCCGGCCAACTCGCCGAACTGCGGGACTTCGCCGCCGAAGTCAACGCCGTCACCATCCCGGTGCGCGGCACGTTGCAGACCTTGATCCCGCAGGTCTCCGAGATCACGGCCTTCACCGAGGAACTCAGCAAGAACTTCGCCGCCGGCGACCCCAACGGAACGTTCTTCCTGCCCAGCCAGGCCTTCGACAACCCGTTGTTCGCCAACGCGATCCCGTATTTCTTCTCCCCCGACGGCACGATGACGCGAATGGTCGTCACCCCGGAGATGGAGGGCTTCAGCCGCGAGGCGATGGAGGTGAGCGCCGCGGTCATCCCGGCGGCACTGCAGGCGATCAAAGGCACCTCGCTGGCCGGCAGCACGGTGAGCCTGGGCGGCCCCGGCGGGACCCTGCTCAACATCGAGGCCTTCGCCCGCGAAGACTTCATCACCAGCGCGGTGGCCGC
>CAZPZQ010000483.1:0-2133 GCA_964590745.1 uncultured Mycobacterium sp.
AGGAATTGTTCGGCGGCGACGACGATGGATACCGGCGCGGCATCACCCCGGAGGAACAGCTGCCGGTGCTGCTGGACTTCTTCGCCTACTTCAACGCCCTGACCGCCGACCGCCGGGAGAATCCCACCGAAGACCTCGCGTCGACGATCGCCAACGCCCGGATCGACGGTGAGCCGCTGTCGGATCTCGACACCGTCTCCTACTACGTCATCATCGCCACCGCCGGCCACGACACCACCAGCGCCGCGATCGGCGGCGGGCTGCGCGCGCTCATCGAACACCCCGACCAGCGCGAGCGGCTCCGCGCAGACCTGCAGCTGATGCCCACCGCGGTCGAGGAAATCATCCGCTGGGTGACCCCGGTCAAGGAGTTCATGCGTACCGCGACGGCCGACACCGAGGTGCGCGGCGTGCCGATCGCCAAGGGCGAATCGGTGTATCTGTCCTATGTCTCGGCCAACCACGACGAGGAGGTCTTCGACAACCCGTTCGCCTTCGACGTCGGCCGGGACCCTGGCACGCACCTGTCGTTCGGCTACGGGGTGCACTTCTGCGTGGCCTCGGCGCTGGCCCGCATGGAGATCGACAGCTTCTTCCGTGAACTCATCCCCCGGCTCGATGCCGTCGAATTGGCCGGTGAGCCGCAACTGATCTCGACGACGTTCGTCGGCGGCATCAAGCATCTGCCGATCCGCTACCGGCTACGGAGTTAGCGGCCACGCCTCGGTTCTCCGACCAGTCCAGGACTTCCAAGGCCATCGCAACGCTCAGGTGAGCATCTTCCAATGGTTGCGGCAACAGTTCGTCGGCTTGACCGAGACGGCGCAGCAACGTGTTGCGGTGTATGAACAACCGTGCGGCCGTTCGTGATGCGCTGTACCGCTCCCGGATGAACGTCAGTACGGTCCGGCGCAGTTCGGCGTCGGCTGTTGCGAACTCACCGAGGGCCCGTGCGACGAACCGATCCCGCCGCTCCGGATCCGCCGACAGCAATGCGACCAACTCGATATCGGTGAACCTGACGATGCGGCGGCAAATGTGGGCCTGGGCGACCAGCCGCTGGGCGGTCAGCGCATCGAGGTGGCTGTGCCGGAAGCCGTCGATGCCTGCGCAGGTGGGGCCGACCGCAATCCGGATTCCGGGGAATCGGCCCAGCGCCGCTGCGGCGCCGGAGAGATCCGGTCCGGCGCGCCCCGGCAACCATACCCACCTGGTCGCCGCATCGGCACGCATCAACAGCCCGGACCGCTCCCCCGCGGCGTCTGCCAGCAACACCCGGGCGACCCGGTCCAAGTCGGCATCGTCGACGTCGTGCCGGTCGCTCCAGAGCACAGCCGCGGTGTGATGCTGATTGAGCGCGTACCCGAGTCGGCCTTCGGATTCCGCCGTCGGCGCAGCACCGTCGACGATGCGTGCCACGATCTCCCGGATCGCCGGATCTGTTCCCCTGCTGAGCTGTCCTCGCTCGTCCCGGATCATCTGGCACAGTTCCACGACGACGGACTCGATGAACGAGGCGATCGACCGCTGACACACGTCGAGCATCTCGCGCAGCTGCCCGGGGTCCGAGGTCACTTGGAACGCCACCGGCATCCAATACCGCAGTGCCGCATTCTGAGCCAGCCGGTAGGCGTCCATCACCGCCAGCTCGTCCAGCCCGCGGAAGACGACGTTGCGGACCGCGGCCAGCTCTGCCGCGGTCACATCGGCCGCTACCGGTTCGCCCGGGTGGCTGATGTTTCCGGCCAGCCAGCGCAGGCAACTCTCCCGGGTGCTTCGCCGGATGGTCTCGACGATCACCGGGTCATCAGCGATACAACGGGTGTACTTCGACGCCAGTGCGCCCTGTTGAATCCCCTCCAGCCACCATTCCGAACTGTCGAGAGTCAGCTGAGCGCAACGCCGTATCAGCTCGCGCACCGACTCAGCCGGCCGTTCCCATTCCGCGCCTTGCACATCGGACCCCATTCGCACAAGGTACGCGGCACCTTGCGCATTGGGTAGCCCTTTTCGGCGGCTACCGTTCGAGACCGTAATCATCCTGGGCCACAATGAAAGCCGAGGTGGACCAGCTCACCCAGTCGGGAGTGGGTGAGTTGGTCCACCAGATCGGGCCTCACGCGTAGGCGGGGT
>CAZPZQ010000484.1:0-2131 GCA_964590745.1 uncultured Mycobacterium sp.
TAAGGTGTGGTTTCACTCGGATGAGACCAGTCCGCGGGCCTTTGCTATCTGCCAGGCCGCAGCCAGGTTTTCGGTACGGCTGCGTGCGGCCACGTGGCCCAGATAGCGACTGTGGCGGTCGTTGTTGCTCTGCCAACGTAACTCGGCGTAGATCCTGTTGTACTTGACCTGCAGTACGACTCGTCCAAGTGCACGCGCATCCTCGGCAATGATGCGTCGCTCCCGGCCACCGGCGGCGGCGTCCTGTTCATCGGACAGCATCTGCTTGGTCGAATTGGGCAGTGGACGCCATTGCTCGTCTCGGACCGGATTGCGATTCCACGCCGACACGAACGTGGTCGCGTTAGACCAGGGTCAGCTTTCGTGGAGCGGGCATGTTTGGTTGCTGGCCAGCGCCGAACAGTTCCATGCGCTCCTCAGTGGTTAACAGGGTGACGGCGTCGAGATCGCTGTCGTTAAAGCCGGCGGCGCCGAGTTGGTCGCGGATATGGGCGACCAATCGTGGTTCTTCGTGCGCCACGCCGGGCCTGTCGCCGTAGACGCGGCCGGTTTCGTTGAGAATACGGAACATGGCCCGGTAGTGGTAGTCAGACAAGATGCCGCGCTCGTGTGCACGCATCACCAACGAGGGAACGCTGATACCCCAACGGATTCGCAGTTCGTCTAGTTCGTAAGGAGTGCGCGGCGACACCCGCGCCAGGTCGTGCTCGATATCGGCGTAGGGAGCCAAAAATTCTGCGGCAAAAGACGTTGCTCGCCGCTCGACCGTGGCAGGGTGCGCAAGAGTCATCGCATCCATCACCAGGTGGCCGAGCTCGTGAGCCAGTGTCAATCGGAGCCGATCGGCCGGCAACGCTCGATTGACGTAGATGACGTGTGGATGAAATTCATTGGCGCGCAGACTTACTGCATCAACATCATTGTCGGTGAACGGTGCGGAGACGACAAACACCCCGGCACTTTCCAACAACCCGGTTAGGTTGGTGACCGGTCCGGAAATGCGCCAGTAGCGGCGCAGTATCTGGGCGACGGTGATCTCCCCGAACTCGGCGGCGTAATCGTCGGGATCGAGCGCCGGCAGACAGATCGCCGGATCGAGGTCGATGTTCGCGACGATGCGACCGATACGCATGGCGGCGATGTTGGCATCTGCAAGGACACGGTCGCGTTTCCACTCCGCAGCACTGGCCTTGGCGCGGAAGTGCGTCCCTTCAGCCGGTGATCGCCGGTAGGGCACGCACAGCAACTCGGGCTGGCAACCCAGCGCCTGAGCGTAATCGCGCAGGGGTTTACCGGCCAACGGAAGCAGGCCAGCCTCCACCCGCGTGACATGAGACGGTGAGAAACCAGCCAATTCAGCCAGACGCTTCATGGGCCAGCCCCGCGACAGGCGCATCAACTGCACGATCACGCTGTTGGCCTCAGCAAACTCGACACCGCTGGAAACCGACTGCGACACCATGCCTCCGTCTAACCTGCCAGGCGGATTTCGCCCAGCCTAGCTTGCACCCCACCTCGGGCGCGGGAGAAACCCCGGTCCCAGCGCTGCCCATTTCGTATTGGTTGCTGTACGGGAATGTAATCCTGCCGCACTGCCCGCTGTTGTCCCGGTGGCCGACCGGAACCGGTGATGCCGACTCCCCGCGCGGCTGCCCTCACAATCCCACCATCCCAGCGGGGTACGACACGCCCGACGTACGCGCTCCCACCCTAAACCTTCCCATGGTCTGCAAGATTTTCACCAATAGGGGAGGTTTGGCCGTGACTGCACAGGATTCGCAGCCATCGGCAACGGGCAAGGCATTCGTCACCCGCCGCGAAGCCAAGAGGGTGATGCGTCAGCTCTACGTCGGGATCGGCGCACTGCTGCTGGCCGCAGTCGACGAGTGGGACAGCTACGTCGAAAGTCACAACGCGCCGATGCGCACCGCGCTGACACCGCTGGCGCGCGGCTATCACATCGCATCGACGCTGGCGGCGTCCATCGACGTGTGGCTGAGCACGCCCGGAAAGCACCCGCGACGGCACGTCGCCCGCAAGCCGTACGCGTGGCCGGAAGTCAACTGCCGGGGCAGACTCAACCTCATCGTCCACCACGAGGAAATGGAACCCACCAACGATCGACGATCGG
>CAZPZQ010000485.1:0-2127 GCA_964590745.1 uncultured Mycobacterium sp.
GGTGATGCGCACCGACAAGTCGTAGCAGATCGGCAGCTGACGAGGTGCGAACCCGGGATTCAACCCGATGCTGTCGCGGCCGTTGCGTAGGCTCACCGGAAAGCAGCCGATCAATGTCAGGAGGGCGCTGTGGCTATTGGTGACACCACGCTGACCGTCGTCGGGAACCTGACCGCGGACCCCGAACTGCGGTTCACCCCATCCGGAGCGGCGGTGGCGAACTTCACGGTGGCATCCACACCGCGGATCTACGACCGTCAAAGCGGGGAATGGAAGGACGGCGACGCGTTGTTCCTGCGGTGCAGCATCTGGCGAGAGGCCGCCGAGAACGTGGCCGAGAGCTTGACCCGGGGAGCGCGGGTCATCGTGACCGGGCGGCTCAAGCAACGTTCCTTCGAGACCCGCGAGGGGGAGAAGCGCACCGTGTTCGAGGTCGAGGCCGACGAGATCGGCCCGTCGCTGCGGTACGCGACCGCCAAGGTGAACAAGATCAGCCGCGGTGGCGGCGGCGGCGGTTTCGGTGCCACCGCCCCGGCAGCGCCGGCAGCACCGGCGACGGCCACCGCCGGGGCCACCACCGAGGACCCGTGGGGCAGCGCGCCGGCCTCCGGCTCGTTCGGCGGCGGCGACGACGAACCACCCTTCTAGCGTGACAGCGATCCGGAAAGAGAAAAGGTAATGGCGAAATCCAGCAAGCGGCGCCCGGCGCCGGAGAAGCCGGTCAAGACCCGCAAGTGCGCGTTCTGCGCGAACAAAAGCCAGGTGATCGACTACAAGGACACCACGCTGCTGCGCACCTATATCAGCGAGCGGGGCAAGATCCGGGCTCGCCGGGTTACCGGCAACTGCGTCCAGCACCAGCGTGACATCGCGATCGCGGTGAAGAACGCCCGCGAGGTTGCGCTGCTGCCGTTCACCTCGTCGGCACGGTAACGCCGTCCGGACAAGACGAGAAAGTAACCCAACCCATGAAGCTGATTTTGACCGCTGATGTGGAGCATCTCGGTGTCGCCGGAGAAACCGTCGAAGTCAAGGACGGGTACGGGCGCAACTACCTGCTGCCGCGCGAACTGGCGATCGTCGCCACCCGTGGGGCGCAGAAGCAGGCCGACGATATCCGGCGGGCTCGCGAAGCCAAGACGGTGCGCGATCTCGAGCACGCCAACGAACTCAAGGCGGCCATCGAAGGTCTCGGGCCGGTGGCGTTGCCGATGCAAACCGCCGCGGATTCCGGCAAGCTGTTCGGGTCGGTGACCGCCGGTCACGTGGTGACCGCGATCAAGAAGGCCGGCGGACCCAACCTGGATAAGCGGACCATCCGGCTGCCCAAAGCCCACATCAAAAACACCGGCAGCCATCCGGTGTCGGTGCGGCTGCATCCCGACCTCGACGTCGAATTCACCCTCGAGGTGGTGGCGGCGAACTAACCGCCATCCGGCGCGCTCGAGGGACGGTTACGTCAGCGGTGCGGCTCAGTGGCGCAACACGCCGGGCGGCAACTTGGTCCGACACGCCGAAGAGATTTTTATCCACAGCGCTGATGCCACGGTGTGGTGGGCTTAGCTGCACCGATGCCCGACCGACGCACATCGGCCCACAGGTCATCCCCACCCGGTCAACACCGGCCGGGACAACTGTCCACATCCCGCGCACAACTTCATGAACAAGGCCGCTTGGCGTCCCCGTCGGCACGACCTACCGTCGACCCATCGCCGGGCGATCCAGGTGTGCTGAGGCCGAGGTGTCAGCGCTCTGAGCTAAAGTCGCGAAGGACGGACATCGAATGTACGTTCGATAACGTCTAGTCGAGGAGGTGGAGCGCATGGCGGTGGTGGACGACCTCGGCCACTCGAGCATGGACGTTCCCCCGCCCGGTGAAGACCTCGGCCGGCAGCCGCCGCAAGACCTGGCCGCGGAGCAGTCGGTGCTCGGCGGCATGCTGTTGAGCAAGGACGCCATCGCCGACGTGCTCGAGCGGCTGCGGCCCGGCGACTTCTACCGCCCGGTGCACCAGAACATTTACGACGCCGTCTTGGATCTGTACGGGCGCGGCGAGCCGGCCGACGCGGTCACGGTCGCCGCCGAGTTGGACCGCCGCGGGCTGCTGCGCCGGGTCGGCGGAGCACC
>CAZPZQ010000486.1:0-2113 GCA_964590745.1 uncultured Mycobacterium sp.
CGCAGCGACCAGCAGAACGGGATGTCGAAACAGTGCGGCTCACAATAGAAGTAGCTGCGGATCGGCCGCCAGAAATCGATAAAATCCTCCATGGAGTCTCGCAGCGTTGCAACGTCGTCGGCCATCTTGTGGATCTTCAGGTCCATGCTGTGGGTGGCCTCCGACATTCCGCGGGTCACCTCCAGCATCTGCTCCATGCTGTCCACGGTGACCTGCATCTGATCGCCCATCACCAGCATGTCTTTCATGCGATCCAGCATGTATTTCATGTTCAGCTGCTGGGTGGTGCCCTGCATGCTGATCTGAAACGGGATCGTGGTGTGTTCGATCGGCGTGCCCAGCGGCCGGGTGATGGTCTGCACCCGCCCGATCCCGGGCACTTCGAAGACCCGCTTGGCGATCCGGTTGATGACCAGGAAGTCGGCCGGGTTGCGCAGGTCGCGGTCGGTTTCGACCATCAGCAGTTCCGGGTTCATCCGGGCCTGGGAGAAATGCCGGTCCGCGGCCGCGTAGCCGACGTTCGCCGGGATGTCGCTCGGCATGAAGTTGCGGTCGTTATAGCTGGCCTGGTACCCGGGCAGAGTGAGCAGCCCGACCAGACAGACCCCGGTGGTGGCCACTAGGACCGGGCCCGGCCAGCGCACGATCAGCGCGCCGAGCCGCCGCCAGGCCCGGATCCGCATCGCCCGCTTGGGTTCCAGCAGACCGAAGTGGCTGGCCACCACCACGACTGCCGCGCCGAAGGTCAGCGCCGCCGCCACCACCACCACCATGCCGATCGCCAGCGGAATGCCCAGCGAGCGAAAGTAGGGCAGCCGGGTGAAATGCAGGCAGAAGGTGGCCCCGGCGATGGTCAATCCGGAACCGAGGATGACATGGGCGGTGCCGCGATACATCGTGTAGAACGCGGTCACCGGGTCTTCGCCGATGGTGCGGGCCTCTTGATAACGGCCGAGCAAGAAGATCGCGTAATCCGTCGAGGCGGCAATGGCCAGGGTCACCAAGAGATTCACCGCGAAGGTGGACAGCCCGATGATGTTGTAGAAACCGAGGAAGGCCACCACGCCACGGGCGGCAGCCAGCTCGAACACCACCATGCCCAGCACCAGCAGGACCGTGGCGATGGACCGGTAGACCAGCATCAACATGGTGGTGATCACCACGAATGTCAGCCCGGTGATGACCTGCAAGCTGCGGTCGCCGGCAATGTGCTGATCGGCGTTGAGCGGACCGCTGCCGGTGACGTAGGCCTGCACGTCGTTCGGCCGCGGGGTGTCGGCGACGATCTTCCGGATCGCCTCGACCGAGTCGTTGGCCAGCGTCTCGCCCATGTTGCCGGCCAAATAGACCTGGACGTAGGCGGCCTTGCCGTCCGGGCTCTGCGATCCGGCCGCAGTCAGCGGATCGCTCCAGAAGTCCTGGACATGCTCGACATGCTCGGTGTCGGCCTTCATCTTGGCGACCAGCTCGTCGTAGTAGCGGTGCGCATCGTCGCCGAGCGGCTGCTGGCCTTCCAGCACCACCATCGCGGAGCTGTCCGACTTGAACTCGTTGAACACCTCGCCGATTCGCGTCATCGACACCATCGATGGGGCGTCTTTGGGACTCATCGACACCGCGCGTAACCGGCCGACCTCGTCGAGTTGGGGCACCACCACGTTGAGCAGTACCGTGATCGCTACCCAGGCCAGGATGATCGGTATGGCTAGCCGGCGGATCCAGCGCGGAATCGCGGTGGATGCCGAGGGTTTGCCGGTGGGCGCGGCGTCGCCACCGCCGGTGTGCCGGCTCATCCGCGGCTCTGACCGGTAGGCGCCGCGCTCATGCGGACTTCACCAGGCAGAAGGTCTGGGCGTTGACGCCGTTGGAGATCCTCTCGTCCTTGACCACGCCGTCGACGGTGATCCGGCAGCCGATGCTGTCGCCGTCGCCCTGCGCCACGATGGTGGGGCTGACTGCGGGATTGGTGGTCGACAGGGTCAGTGTCCACGGTAGGCCGGCTCCGTCCAAGCGCTGCGGCTGGGCGTCCAGGTCGAGGTAGTTGATATCCGCGAAGGTCCCGTCCGGACTGAAGATGTCTTAGACGACGATCTTGGGATGAAACTGTTCGGTG
>CAZPZQ010000487.1:0-2107 GCA_964590745.1 uncultured Mycobacterium sp.
GCGTCCCGCTGCCAATCGCCATCGAACCGTTGGGCGCGGTGGTCATGGTGCCGCGATGTCGGGAGATGGCTTGCAGCCAGCGCACCGGATGTTTGATGAATGCGGTCGGCGACATGAGCACGGTGGTGCGGCCAAGGTACAGCGTCTCCAGGATGCCGCCAACCAGCCCCATATCGTGATGCGGCGGCGTCCAGTGCACAGCGATAGCTTGGTCGTCAAGATCCCAGGCTTGACGGACGGCTTCCAGGTTGTGCAGGAAGTTGCGGTGTGTCAGCACGACGCCGGTCGGTGAGCGGGTGGAACCCGACGTGTACTGGATCACGGCGGTGGAGTTCGCCTCCAGGTCCGGCGGCGGCACCCACCTTTCCGGATCACCGGCCGCCGCGTCGTCGATGACACACCACCGCAGGGCTCGGCCACCGGGCACCTCGTCGACGGCGGCCTTGGTGTTGGCTTGGGTGTCGGCGGTGGAAAGAGCGAACCCGGCCCGTGCATCGGGAACGACTACCGTTAGCCGCGGAGCTAGCTTCTGATGCGCCGGTACTGCGACCGCGCCGGCGTACAGACACCCGAAGAAACCGGCGATAAAGTCCAGACCCGGACGGCATAACACCAGCACCCGCTGGCCAGCGGCGCCCCGCCGTTGCAACTCGGCTGCTATTGCTCGGGCTTTGGTGTCCAACTCGTGATAGGTCAGGCGGGTTTCGTCTTCGCCGTCACCGTTGTAGGAGAAGCTGAACGCCACCTTGTCCCGATACTGCTGGCCGCGTCGCTGCAGCAGGTCAACCAAGGTGGCATCGGGAGACAGTCGGTAATCTGGCATAGTTCTATCCTCCGCCCAGCCGCTCGGTGGATGGTAATCCGACCTCACCGGTGCAGTGTGCCCCATTGCCGGTGGGGTCACCTGTCCTAGCAGCAGCCTGCCTCAGAAGACGTCGCTGAAGGCCTGGTCCCAGTTGCCGCTGAGCAGGTCGGTGATCACCTGACCCAATCCGTCGACCGCACCTGCCGGGTCGGGCGTTGTGCCGGAGGATCCCAAGGATTCCAGGAGTTCCTTGAGCCCGCTGTCGTCGAATGGCTTCAGTCCGATCAGTGGGGCCTGCGCTACCGCATTCTTGCCGTCCCAGTCCATGCCGAGCGCCGCCCCGACGGCCTGCTGCAGGCCGATCGCCGCCCCGATCGGGCCGACTGGTTCGCCGGCGATACTGAGCGGGAGGGTCGGGTTGTCGATGTCGATGCCGACGCTGTTCAGAATCGAGCCGCCGACCGGGGTGACAGTGTCGCCGTTGATGTCGGTGTATACGCCGTTATCTCCGGCGCTCACCGTGCCGGGACTGAGCAGCCCGCCGAAGGCAAGACTGAGCGCGTCGATGGAGACGCCGTCCGGCAGTGTGTCCGCAGGAATGAGACTCGCCAGAGAAGTGAGGTCGAGGGTGGCGCCGTTGAGGAACCCGTCGAGCGGCGAGGCGAGGATGGCGCCGAAGTCGTCGCCGGCGCTGATGGCGTTGACCAGCGCGACAAACGGGGCGATGAACGGCCCCATGAACCCCATCAATACGCCGCTGAACGGCGACGACAGGAAATGCAGGATTGGCAGGACTTGGCCAACCTGGTCGGGATCGAGGAACAGACCGAGGATAGCGGGGTTGATGAACAGGCTGTGCCCCAAACCTCCGGTCAGGGTATGTGGGGTGACGGCACTCACGACGTCGGCGAAGGCGTCGTCGTCAAGTCCGGTCGGCTGTTGCAGGGAGACGGCGGCCGATATGTCCTGCAGGTTGGTGGAGAGCGCGCCTGCCAGGTCGAAGGTGGGGTCGCTGGCCGCCTGCTGAAAGAGGCCGGCCAGGGCAACGATTTCCTGCTGGAATCCCACGGACGGGGCTAGCAAAAAGTTGTCAGCGAGCGTCTTGGCGTTGGTGGACGCTTCACGCAGTACATCACCGAGGCTCTCACCGGCGGTGAGCTGAACTGCTTTGGCATGGATGTCGAAAAGGCCAGGTAGCCGCTGCGGGACCACCGGCGTGACGGCGATGACACTGCCGCCGACGAGCGCGATACCGGCGGTGGCGTAGGGGCGAAGGGCTTGCTGCATCGGCATCTCCCTTGA
>CAZPZQ010000488.1:0-2102 GCA_964590745.1 uncultured Mycobacterium sp.
GGCGCCGACGGCACGCTTCCCAGCACCGCGTCCGGCAACGGCGGCAACGGCGGCACCGGCTACACCGACACCACCACCGGTGCCACCGGCGGCGACGGCGGAAACGGCGGCGACGGCGGCGACATCGGCAACGGCGGAAACGGCGGCGACGGCGGAAACGGCGACGTGGGCGGCGGCACCGGCGGCAACGGCGGCAACGGCTACAACAACGCCGCCGGCAACGCCACCGGCGGTGCCGGCGGCGACGGCGGTGCCGCAGCTAATGCGCCGGGCGGGGCCGGCGGCAACGGCGGCGGCGGATACATCACCAACAGCGACTCCGCGGCCACCGCCATCGGCGGCAAAGGCGGTGACGGCGGCGACGGCACCAACGATAACGACTACGCCTTTGGCGAGGGCGAAGGCGGAGACGGTGGGACCGCGTCCACCGTCGGACTCGGCAACGTCCACCCCGGAACCGGCGGCGACGGCGGCAGCGGCGGCACCGGGTGGGGCGGTTTCGGCGGCGACGGCGGCACCGCGGAAATCAACAACAGCACCTCCACGGTCACCGCCATCGGCGGTGCCGGCGGCAACGGCGGGGACAGCGGTGTCGCCGGCGACGGCGGCCAAGGCGGGAAGGCGATCATCGACAGCAGCACCTCCGCAGCGAACGCCATCGGCGGCCCCGGCGGGACCGGCGGTAACAGCACCGGCACCACGGGCCACGGCGGGTACGGCGGCACCGGCGGCACCGGCGGCACCGGGATCAACTACGGCACTGGGGACGCCATCGGCGGCACCGCCGGGATCGGCGGCACCGGAATAGTGCGCGGCGGCCCGGGCGGCGACGGCGGTTTAGCGGAAAACTACGGCACCGGCGACGCCGTCGGCGCCGACGGAGCCGACGGCACCCCCGGCGGCGACGGCACCCCCGGCGGCGACGCCGCCGCCTGGGGCGGCAACGGCGGCAGCGCGATCATCTTCAACGACGCCTCGACGGCAACCGCCACCGCCGGCGACGGCGGACACGGTGCCACCGGTGTCAACAATAACGGCGGCTCGGGCGGCGACGGCGGCTGGGCGGTCACCAACGGAACCGGAAACGTCGTCGCCGGTACCGGCGGTGATGGCGGCGACAGCACCGCCTCCGGCGGCGGTGACGGCGGGCAAGGCGGCTTTGCCAGGGTCGTCAACAGTACCTCCACAATCGCCCCGGTCGGCGGCGCCGGCGGCGACGGCGGCGACGGCGTCGTCGGCGGAGCCGGCGGCCCGGGCGGGGAAGGGAGCACCCTTCCGCCCACCGTCCACGGGACTGCCGCCGCGGTTGATGCTACCGGCGGCCCGGGCGGCGACGGCGGCGACGGCATCGGCACCACGGGCATCGGCGGCCCTGGCGGGGCCGGCGGCGAAGGGGTCAGCTACGGCAACGGCGACGCCATCGGCGGCGCTCCCGGGAAAGGCGGCACCGGGGCCGCGGCCGGTGGGGACGGCGGGGCCGGCGGTGGCGCGCACGTCGACTCGGACAGCTCCGCCCCCTCAACCGGTGACGCCATCGGCGCAGACGGAGCCGACGGCACCCCCGGCGGTCCCACCGGCGTCGGCGGCGCCGGCGGCCACGGCGGCTCGGCGTCGATTGGCAACAATCACGCTGGTGTGATCAGCTCCGCGGGAACCGCCACCGCCGGCAACGGCGGCAACGGCGCCGCCGGCACCGCCGGCGGCGACGGCGGCAAAGGCGGTGACGTCTACAGCGAGGGCAGCGGCGCGATCACCGCCGGCTCCGGCGGCGACGGCGGCACCGGCACCACCGGCGCCGGCGGCAACGGCGGTGCCGGCGGGCAGCTGACAGCCCGCGTACCCTCGGCCGTCAACCTTCTCGGCGCCAACGGCGGCGACGGCGGCAACGGCGCCACCGACGGCGGCAACGGCGGCCCCGGCGGGCTTGCGGTGAGGATGGCGGGTAACGCCCCGGCTACCGCCACCGGAGGCCACGGCGGCGACGGCGGCGACGGTACCAGCGGGTTCGGCGGCGACGGCGGCGCCGGCGGCGACGGGGTCACCTACGACACCGGCGCCGCGATCGGAGGCACTCCCGGGGACGGCGGCACCGGGGCCGCCGG
>CAZPZQ010000489.1:0-2101 GCA_964590745.1 uncultured Mycobacterium sp.
CGACGTCGCCGTTGCGGATCACCTTGGCGATAAACGGGTTACGGATGTCGGCGCGAACGAACTCGGCGCGCCCCATGCGGCGCAGCATGGCTTTGCTCGGCGCCGCCGCGTCCACCGCGATGACCCGGTGGATCAACGGGTTCTGGGCCAGCCGAGCGGTCAGATAGCCGCCCAGAAATCGGCACGCACCGGTGACCAGCACGATTTTGGGGTAATGCCGAACGTCGCTGCGACTGCTGTCGGTTGGCGGGCCGGCGGAGTCCACGCCGTTAGCCTAACGGCCGTATCAGCAAAGCGCTCACCGACAATCCGCGGCGCTTCGCGCGGACCGCTACTTGCCGAGTTTTCTGCGTTGTACCCGGGTGCGGCGGAGCAGCTTGCGGTGCTTCTTCTTCGACATACGCTTGCGCCGCTTCTTGATGACTGAACCCATGAACTCCGCTATCTGCCTTTGATCGGATCGACCCGGACACCTTACCCGGGTGGGCGCACCGGGCGAAAAACCAGCCGGACGATCGCTTGGTTCACTGTGCCGTCAGGGTGGGATTGCGGCGTGGATCCCGCCCACGGCGCACACTCAACGCCCGCGGCGCACACTCAACGCCCACGGCGCACACTCAACGCCGTGGGCGCGGCCGGCTGGCCTAGCCGGCGTCGAAAAAAGAGGTTTCCAGCAGATCGTGCACGGCTTTGGCGTGCACCCGGAACGATCGTCCGACCCGCACCGCGGGCAGCTCACCGTTATGCACCAGCCGGTACACGGTCATCTTGCTGACCCGCATCAGGGCGGCCACCTCGGCCACGGTGAGGAACTGAGTCCGGACCTGCTGGCCATCGGGCGCGCCGGTATCCCGTGCTGATTTACCGCCAGCCGAATCCCGCGCCGAAGGCCCGTTCATTGACGTCATCGCTACCCATTCCAATCAGGCACGCGCAGTCCCGGCGGCTTCCCCTCCGCTGGCACCCACACGTGCATACATAACGGAGAATAGCGGGACCAATGGTGTTCCTGCGACGGGTGTGGGGTAATCCGTGAAAAATAAGTGAATTACTCTGATGTCATTCTTTGCTGTTCAGAGTGGGTTTTGGCGGCGCGTACCGCCCGATCGACGGCGGCCCGCAGCCCACCGCTCTCGAGTTCCCGCAGCGCAGCGGCGGTGACACCGCCGGGCGAGGTGACCATCGCGCGCAGTTGCGCCGGTGTGGTGTCCATCGCTTCGCCAGCGGTCGGCTCGGTTGCCGCTGGTTGCTGTTGGTCCGGGCCTTCCAGGCGGTCGAGCAGCATCGCACCCGACCCGACCATGGTCCGAACCGCCAGATCGGTGGCTACCCGGCGACTCAGCCCCACTCCGACGCCGGCGTCCACCAGCGCTTCGACCAGCAAGAAAAAATACGCCGGACCGGACCCGGACACTGCGGTGACCGCATCCAGTTGGGCTTCCGGGACGATCACCACGGCGCCGACGCAGTCGAACAGCGCCGCGACGTCGTTGAGCTGCTCGGAACTGGCGAAGCGACCCTTGGACAGCACACTGACCCCGGCGCCAACCAACGCCGGCGTGTTCGGCATCACCCGCACCACCGCGGTCCCGGCCGGCAGCCGGGATTCCAGGTGGCCGGTGCTGATGCCGGCCGCCACCGGCACCAACACCTGGTCGGGGCTGCTGTCCGAAGCCGCGGTGATCGCTCCCGCGATTTCGGCAATCACCGGGTCCACGTCGGTCGGCTTCACCGCGATGATCACCACAGCGGCGTTCTCCACCGCGTCGGCCACCGACGTGACCAGCACCGAGTAGCGCTCCGACAGGTAGCGCGCCTTGTCGGTCAGCCGTTCGGCCACCACCATGTCCTTGACCGGGCGGCCAGCCCGCAGCAAACCCGACAGCAGGGCTTCGCCCATATTGCCGCCGCCGATGATCGCGATTCTGGCCATGGCGACAGCATGGCAGACGGTACCGCCCGGGCGGGCTACTGGTCGGGCACCATGGCCAACTGGCGGCTCTGCACCACGATGCGGCCGGCGCTGTCGACGACGGTGTGATCCTCGTCGAACCAGTCCTGGCCGATCTGCACGCAGCTGCACAGCACCCGCAGCCAGCCG
>CAZPZQ010000490.1:0-248 GCA_964590745.1 uncultured Mycobacterium sp.
CCACCGACGCGCTATTTGTCCAGGTTCGGTCAGCTACTCGAACACGCACCCTACTGCGAACGCGACCTGGACGGGCCGGCTGACACGTTGACGTGCGATGGTCGCGAGGTCGAGGTACTGGTCAAGCATCACGGCCCACGCGGAATCGCCGGCACTCGCTACGTTTACGCCGAACACCCTTTCGATGTGGTCGGGTGGGACGGCTGCCTGTACCCGTTCAGGTTCAACATCGGCGATTTCGAACCCGA
>CAZPZQ010000490.1:258-2092 GCA_964590745.1 uncultured Mycobacterium sp.
GGTTCACCAGCCGCCGCCGGCACACCAGGTGTTCGAGGCTCGGAATTTGGTGATTTGCAATTTCGTCCCACGCAAAGTCGACTACCACCCGCTCGCGATACCGGTGCCTTACTACCATGCCAACGTCGACTCAGATGAGGTCATGTTCTATGTGCGTGGGACATACCCGGCACGTGTCGGATCCGGGATCGGACCGGGGTCTGTGTCGCTGCACCCCGGGGGTCATGCGCACGGCCCGCAACCCGGTGCCTACGAGGCCAGTGTTGGTGTGCAGGATTTCGATGAACTCGCGGTCATGGTCGACACGTTCCGACCCCTCGAGCTCGGGGAGGGAGCGCTTGCATGCGCGGACGACGGCTATGCATGGACGTGGACGTCCCAGGTGCCGTCATGATGATTTTCGACGGCTTTTTTGACGATGCCGCACTCTTTCCACCCGGTGATGCGTCGATGCAACTGGCCGTTCGCGCCCATCGCGGTCATCGGAGCTCTCCCCGTGCGCGCTACACCGGTCCGTTCGTCGTCGCGGTGACCAGAGTCGAGGAACTCGTTGCGGCCCGATCCACACTCGGCGATCATGATCCGCTGAGGATCGCTGTAACGTTGGGCAACCACTCAGCGGCGATCGAGCCGGCACTTGCCGCTGCCGATCACGCTCAAGGTCTGCAGGTCGCCGCGGTGGAATTCAGCTTGCCGCCTGACCTGGCGGTTTCGGACGCGATGGCGGCAATCTCGGCAGCCGCCATACCCGACGAGGTTGCTGTCTTCGTCGAAGTACCTCGAGATGAGCGTCGGGATCGGCTTATCGACGCGTTATCCGGCACAGCCCTATACGCCAAACTCCGAACCGGCGGCATCTACGCCGGGGCCTACCCCGACGAGAACGAGCTCGCTACGACGATCCACCGGGCCGTCACACGGGATGTGGCGTTCAAAGCGACAGCAGGTCTGCACCATGCGATTCGAAATACCGATCCGCACACAGGGTTTGAACAGCACGGCTTCCTCAACATCCTGGTCGCTGTCGCTGCCGCATCCGATGGCGCTAAACCGTCCGACCTCCGTGACATCCTGCAGCGCCGCGAGCCAACAGGGCTCGCAACCTCGGTAGCCGCTCTGGATCCTCAATCGATTCCAGGGATTCGAGGAAGGTTTCGGTCTCTCGGTACATGCAGCATTCTGGAGCCGCTCGCCGATCTAGTCGGGCTCGGCCTGCTAGGTGAACATGCTTTAGCCACGTCGTCGGAAAATGCTTAGCTGATGAGCATCAAGGACAATAACGGCACAACGTTCGGGATCGACAACTTGCCCTACGGAGTGTTCTCCGTCGATGATGGACCTCGCCGCGTGGGTGTACGGCTCCACGACTCCGTGATCGATCTTGCGGTATCGCTTCAAGACCCCGTGTTCGCACAGAGCTCGCTGAACGCGTTCATGTCGCAGGGGCGCGCCCGCTGGGTTGCGGTGCGCACCGAGATCACCGAGATGATCCTTGCGGGCCGCATTCCCGACACCGCGGTGCATCCGCTGGCCACTGTCGCGCTGCATCTTCCATTCGAGGTAGCCGATTACGTCGACTTCTACGCGTCCGAGCATCACGCGCGCAATCTCGGCCGATTGTTCCGCCCGGGCGCAGAGCCGCTGCTACCGAACTGGAAACGCCTGCCGGTCGGCTACCACGGCCGGGCGGGGACGGTCGTTGTTTCCGGCACCCCGATCGTTCACCCGTGTGGACAGCGCGTACTGCCGGGCCGCGACGATCCCAGTGTCGGGCCGAGTGTTCGACTCGACATCGAAGCCGAGATGGGCTTCGTGGTCGGGGTACCTTCAAAGC
>CAZPZQ010000491.1:0-2089 GCA_964590745.1 uncultured Mycobacterium sp.
GCCGGGCGGAGTGGATCCGGTGGACGCCGCCGGGCTGCCGGAGGTGGCCTGCACGGTGTGGTCGAACCTGGTGATGACGGCCGACTTGTCCGAAGGGCAGTTGCTGCTGGTCCACGGCGGCGCCAGCGGGGTGGGCAGCCACGCCATCCAGGTGGCCCGGGTGCTCGGCGCGTGGGTGGCGGTCACCGCCGGGTCGGCCGAGAAGCTGGAGTTCTGCCGCGACCTGGGCGCGGAGATCACCATCAACTACCGCGACGAGGACTTCGTCGCCCGGGTGCGCGACGCCGGCGGCGCCGACGTCATCCTCGACATCATGGGTGCGGCGTATCTGGACCGCAACATCAACGCCCTGGCCACCGACGGCCGGCTGGTGGTGATCGGCTTGCAGGGCGGGGCGAAGGGCGATCTCAATCTGGGCAAGCTGCTGGCCAAACGCGCGTCGGTGTTCGCCGCCGGGCTGCGCGGCCGTCCGGTCGACGGCTCGCACGGCAAGGGCGCCATCGTCTCGGCGGTGGTGACCAAGGTCTGGCCGATGATCGCCGACGGGCGGGTGCGGCCGGTGATCGGCGCGCGAGTGCCGATTGACCAGGCTCGCGAGGCGCATCGACTGCTGACAGCGGGCAAGGTCACCGGGAAGGTGGTGCTGACCGTCGGCGAGAATTGATCCCGCTGGCACCATGCGACTCACCAGTCACCGCGGGGAGGCATAGAGTGACGCGCCCGCCTATGAGCGACAATCTCGAAGCGGCCGGCCGGGCCGGAAATGCGTTGTCGCGCAAAGGCGGGCACATGACTATCTGGTCTGGTGCGGTGACGCACGTGGTGGGTGAGGTTGCTCCCTCAGCCCAGCGAACCCAGGGCACGCAGCAACTGATCCACCTCGGCGAACGTGGAGTAGTGGCTCAACCCAATGGTGACCGCACCGCCGACGTCGTTCGCCCCGATCGCGTCCAGCACCCGAGACCCAGCGTTGGCGATGGCCAGCACGCCGTTGTCGGCCAGCCGTTGCACCACCCGCTCGGCGGGCACTCCCCGCACCGCGAAGCTGAGCACCGGGATCCGGGCCTCCGGCTGTCCGATCATCATCACCAGCGGCAGCGACCGCAGCGAGTGCAGCAGGTAGTCGAGCAGCCGAACCAGATACGCCGTGCCCGAATGCATTGAGACGGCCAGTCTTTCGCGGCGGGTGCCGCGCGCCGATTCGTCCAGCCCGGCCAGGTATTCGATGCTGGCCACCACCCCGGCCAACAGACCGAACTGGTGCGCCCCGATCTCCAAGCGGGCCGGGCCGGCCGCATAGGGGTCCATCGACACCGGATGAAACGAGTTGATCAGCCCAGGATCCCGAAACACCAGCGCACCGATCGGCGGACCGCCCCAACCGGCGGCGTCGACGGCCACCACGTCGGCGTCCATGTCGTCGATGTCGATCAGCCGGTACGGTGCGGCGGCGGAATGGTCGACGACCACCACCGCGCCGACGTCGTGGGCCAGCTTGGTCATCGCCCGCAGGTCGGTGACCGTGCCCAAGGTGCCGGACGCCGACGTGACGGCGACCAGCCGGGTTTGCTTGGTGATCAGGCTCTCCCACTGCCAGGTCGGCAGCTCGCCGGTCTCGATGTCGACCTCGGCCCATTTCACCTTGGCGCCGTAGCGGTTTGCCGCACGCAGCCACGGCGCGATGTTGGCCTCGTCGTCGAGGCGGGTGACCACCACCTCGTTGCCCAGGCTGGCCCGCGACGACGCCGCGTCGGCCAGCGACGTCAGCAACACCGCACGATCGGCACCCAGCACCACCCCGGACGGGTGTGCGTTGACCAAGTCGGCCACCGCCTGGCGGGCCGCCGTCAGCACCCCGGCGCTGCGCCGCGCCGCCGGGTGCGGGCCGACCGCGCTGGCCAGCGACCGGCGAAACGCCGTCGACACCGTGGTGGCCACCGAATCCGGGATCAACATGCCGGCCGGCGCGTCGAGATGCACACACCCGTCGCCCAGCGTCGGATGCAACCCGCGCACCCGGGCGACATCGTAGGCCATGCCAGCCACCTTAAGCTTCAGCGACTCGAACCCTCTGCGAAGTTTTGGCGAC
>CAZPZQ010000492.1:0-2089 GCA_964590745.1 uncultured Mycobacterium sp.
CGTTTTTCGATCTGGAGTGCCCGCGCCGACTTTGCGGATATCCGCCCAGTCGGTGCCAGCGTAGGTTTCGGGCACCGCGAACATTTGCCACAGGCAACTGCAGGAATCTGGGCTGACCGTGAACGCATCGTCGTCCATGAAGTCTTCGATGGGGCCAACGGCTTTGAGCGGTTCGTCGGTTATTGAGGAGAGTTCCTCATCGGTGAGTAGCGCATTTTCCAGGGTGGCAGTCGGAACCTTGGTCGTCGTCGGTGCAGCGCTCGCAGGAGGATCCGCCTGGGCAACTGAATTGTTGGCGCTACTGCCCCTATGCGACAGCCAGGTGAGCGAACCGATCGCTGTCGCAGCGACGACGAGCACTGACACCATCGCCGTCAGGACCGTGGCGCGTCGTGGTCCCCGTTGGGCTTTCGATGGTGGCGGAGCGATGACCGAGGACGGAACCGGTGCAACGGAGTGCGTCCACGCGGCGGTACTAGCGGGCTGCAGGGCAGCGGCCGCCGCTGCGGCGAACTCGGTGCAACTGCTGTAGCGCTGGGCCGGGTCTTTGGCCATCGCCGTCGCGATGATCGCGTCGAGGGCCTGCGGGAGCCCGGGCGCCTGTTCGCTGATCCGCGGAACCGCTTGATGCAGGTGGGCCATGAGGATCGCCGGTTGGGTTCCAGCCTGGGCGAACGGTGTTTTCCCAGTCAGCAACCGAAACAGCGAACAGGCCAGCGAATACTGGTCGGTGGCCGGCCCGAGAGCCTGCCCGGCGATCACCTCGGGGGCGGCATAGGCAAGGGTCGCCACCATCTGACCGGTCCCGGTGAGATTGGCGTCATCGAGGGCACGAGCGATCCCGAAATCAGCCAACATCACCCGCTCGGAGGCCCCGGCCTGCCGGGCGAGCAGGAAATTGGCGGGTTTGACGTCGCGGTGGATCACCTGGTTGTGGTGGGCGTAGTCGAGGGCCTTGGCCACTTCGCTGATGATGTGAACGGCACGCTGGGCGGTCATCCGGCCGTCGAGACATTCCTGTTCGGCGTCGGTGCCGTCGATGAACTGCATCGCGATCCACAGCTGTCCCTCGGCGGTTTCACCGCGGCGGTGGATCGGCACGATGTTGGGGTGCGCGAGGCGGCCGGCCACCTCGGCTTCGCGCAGGAACCGGGCGCGAAATCCCGGATCCTTGGAGAGCTCCACGGACATGAGTTTGAGCGCCTCATGCCGAGGCAGCTCCGGGTTGGCGACCAAGTAGACCGCACCCATGCCGCCTTGACCGAGGACCCGCTCGATCCGGTAACCGGCGACCACGTCACCGACGCTCAACATAGGCTGGCGCTTCGTCTCAGCGGCGGAGCTATGGTCACCTCGCCGACTATATCGGTCTGAAGGTTGACGGTCAGCAAACTGTCACGACCCATCGAACTCACAGTCCCCGGGGCACTCCAGTCAACCGAAATCAGGGGGTGGCCTGGCGGAGGCCCCGGAAATAAGCACCGTCGTCGCGTTGCACGCACGGTTCGGATGCCACCGGCCAGCTATCGCGGGCCTGCTCGCAGGTCCAGGTGGAGCTGTAGGGGCCGATCCACGCCCACTCCATCGGCGCGGCATGGGCGATGTTCGCTGTGAACAGGGCGCCGACCGCCAGGGCAGCACCGAAAAGTACCCGCTGCACAGTCGGTTTCATCAGTGACCTGCTCTCCTTACTCACCCGCCGCCCGGGACAACATCAGCCTAAGTGGGCCCGGTTGGTGGTTCGGACACTTTCTCTGTCCCCCGGACGACTCGGCGGTGCTAACCGGGATCACGTCCCCGGCGGGTCCGGCGCCAGACTCCCGTCCGGGGCGATGTGGGCGAAGATCTGCGCCAGCAGGGCGACGATGTGCGGGTCGTCGACGGTGTAGATGTGGTGACGTCCCTCACGGCGGGCGTTGATCAACCCGGCCAGCCGCAGCTTGGTCAGGTGCTGGCTCATGGTGGCCACGCCGATGCCGGCCCGGCCCGCCAGGGTGGTCACGTCATAGGGCCCCTGGGTGGCCAGCCAGAGCACGTGCAACCGGGCCGGGCTGCTGAGCAGCGCGAACGTCTCGGCGGCCGACGCCAG
>CAZPZQ010000493.1:0-2085 GCA_964590745.1 uncultured Mycobacterium sp.
ATGCGGCTCCATTGGTCGGGGCGCGGGTGATGATGTGGTCGACGAACCCGTATTCCAGGGCTTCCTCGGCAGTGAACCACCGGTCGCGGTCGGAATCCGCTTCGATGCGCTCAACCGACTGACCGGTGAACTCGGCGTTGAGCCGGAACATCTCCTTTTTGATGAGGGCGAACTGTTCGGCCTGAATGGCGATGTCGGCAGCACTGCCGGTCACGCCGCCGAGTGGTTGATGCATCAGGATGCGGGCGTGTGGCAGCGCATGACGCTTACCTTTGGTGCCCGCCGCCAGGAGGAACTCACCCATCGACGCAGCCATACCCATCGCGTAGGTGGCGATATCGCAGGGCGCCAGCACCATGGTGTCGTAGATGGCCATGCCGGCGCTGATCGAGCCACCCGGGGAATTGATGTACAAGGAAATGTCTTTAGTCGGGTCTTCGGCGGCCAACAGCAGAATCTGCGCACACAACCGATTGGCGATGTCGTCGTCGACCTGTGACCCCAGGAAGATGATGCGTTCTCGGAGCAGGCGCTCGTACACCGAGTCGACGAGATTCAGACCCAGGCCGTTCGAACGCATGTCGCCCGCTTCGCTCACAGTCGGATACCTGCTTTCTCGAGGTTCGTATGCACCGACCCTAGCCAACGGGCATCGGCCGTGGCCCGCGCGAAGTGGCTGCGTTCGCTCACAGCGTCATTCGGCGACCGGTGTCGCCGGCTTTTCGTCGGTGTCCGAAGCATCGTCGTCCTCCGGTTGGACCTGGCCGGCCTCCTCCGCTTCGGTTTGGGCCTCACTCTGGTCAGCCCCCGGCGCTGGAAAGAACTCACTGGTATCGATCACATTGCCCTCGGTGTCGGTGACCGTGGCGGCGCGGACCGCCGCCGCGATCGCCAAACCGCGCCGAACATCGGCGAACACGGCAGGCAGCTGGTTGTTCTGCTGCAGGAACGAGAGCAGTTGCTGCGGCTCGATGCCGTATTGGCGCGACATCAACACCAGGTGTTGGGTCAGGTCGCGTTGACTGACCTGGATCTTGAGGTCGTCGCCGAGAGCGTCCAACAGTAACTGCGTTTTGACGGACTTCTCCGCATCACTTCGGGTTTTGGCGTCGAACTCCGCACGCGACGAACCTTGCTCCTCCAGCCGCTCGGCGAATTTGTTCTCGTCATGGTCGACGGCATGCAGGGCGTTGTGCATGGTGTTGTCGATGTGCGCTTGCACCACCGCCTCCGGTAGTGGCATTTCGACCTGGTCAATCAAGGCGTCCAGGGTTGACGTGCGGATCTGTTCTGCCTGTTGGATGCGTTTGCTCCGGCGCACCTGCTCAGTCAGGTTGCCACGCAGCTCTTCCATGGTGTCGAATTCGCTCGCCAGTTGCGCGAATTCGTCGTCCGGTTCCGGCAGCTCACGTTCCTTGACCGACCCGACGGTCACCGTGACCTGAGCCTCTGAGCCGGCGTGCGGACCGACGGCCAGCGTGGTGCTGAAGACCCTGCTCTCGCCGGCCGACAGACCAATGATCGCCTCGTCGAGGCCCTCGATGAGCTGTCCGGAACCCATTTGGTGGGATAACCCTTCGGCGGCCGCCTCCGGTACCTCCGCACCGTCGACGGTGGCGGACAGGTCGATGGTCACAAAGTCGCCGTCAGCGGCCGGGCGCTCAACGCCGGTCAGGGTGCCGAAGCGGGCGCGCAGCGACTCCAGCTCCGCGTCGACCTCGTCGTCACCCACCTCGATGGGATCGACGGTGATGTTCAACTGGGTCAGATCCGGTACGGTGATATCGGGCCGTACGTCGACTTCGGCGGTGAAGACCAGTTCTTGGCCGTACTCCTTTTTGGTCACCTCGATCTGGGGTTGGCCGAGCGGCCGCAGGTCAGAGTCGGTCACGGCTTGGCCGTAACGCCCCGGCACCGCCTCGTTGATCACTTGATCGAGCATCGCGTCGCGGCCGAATCTGGCCTCCAACAGTTTGGCCGGCGCCTTTCCGGGCCGGAACCCGGGCAGTCGCACCCGCTTGGCCAGCTCCTTGTAGGCGCGGTCGAAGTCGGGCTGTAGCTCGGTGAACGGCACCTCCACATTGA
>CAZPZQ010000494.1:0-2081 GCA_964590745.1 uncultured Mycobacterium sp.
GACATCAATCCGGTGTCGGCATCCGAGGCGGTCCTCACGGACCTGCCGTTTTCCGCATGGGAAAATCAGATGCCCCTGTCACCGGCAGAGAAATCACTCCGCGGCCAACTTGCCGTCCATACGTCGTGGGCAAACACCCCCGACCGCCGGGCGCGCACCGCGAAGGCCCGCGCCAAATTCGACCAGCGCTTTGAAAACGAGGTAGACCCCGAGAAGGTACTGCCGCCGGCTGAGCGCGCCAAGCGTGCCGAGAGCGCCCGCAAGGCCTATTTCGCGCGGCTGGCGCTCAAGTCCGCGAAGGCCCGTCGCCGCAAGGCAGGCGGTGCGCTGTGATGCGGAGCCCCGACTTTGATTCTCAAACCGACCGGTACTGGTACCGGCGGTATTGCGCAGCTGCGGAATCCGTGCATCCCGGAGCACATGTGGTTTGCGTCGGTGGCCGTGTCGCGGTTGTACTCGACGCTGGCGGTTCCGGCTGGACCTCGCCCTGGCCGGAAGCCCGTCGCCGGTTCATCGCAGGCGGTGAGGTCTGATGACCGCACCGCACCGGGGAGGCCCGCCACAAAAAGAAGTCGGCGGCCCCGATGTCGCCACCGGGACCGCCGCTCACCCTGTCCACAAGTCTAGCAGCAGGAATCGTCGTCAGGACGGTTACGCCCCGCCAGACGCTGACGAGCGTTTTGAGCAGTGGGTGCTCGATGAGGCCGAGCGGCTGGGCTATCGGCTCACGTGCCGGTGCCTCGACTGCAAACGCTGGCTGGCTGACCCCGTGAGCATCGCTCACCAGCGTGGGCCGACGTGTCGCCAGCGCGCGGGGGTGGGCACATGAGCACCCTCGCATCCCGTCAGGTGAGTTTTTGGGCCGTCCACGAATGGGCCGAACGGTGGATTGCCGGCCGCGAATTTCCGATGGCCGGCACCGTCGCATGGCAGCAACTTGCGGACACCGACCCTGCGAAGTGGGCCGCGGTGCTCGACGCCGCCCAGCACCACATTTTGAGGGTTGAGACCGCGCAGGAGGCCCGCGCCGAGGCGAGTCGCGCTGTCAGTGCCTCGACGGACTGGTCGAAAGTCTCCAGCGAAATTAGACAGCGCACGGACGCCCGAAGACGCGGTGCGCGCATCGAACGGGGGGTGCCGCGATGACTTCCCTCGATGATTTTGAGGCTCAGTGGGCCGATGCGCCGCCACCGGATGAGCCCGCGCCACCGGTCGAGACGACATGGGAACCCATCGACCTCGGTCCGTACCTGCGAGGCGAAGTGACACCCCCGGAGCCCGCCATCGGCGCGTACCGCTCGGATGGAGTGCAGTTTCTGTATCCCGGCCGCGAGCACTCGATTCTCGGCGGCACCGAGGCCGGCAAAACGTGGCTGGCGCTGCTGTGCGTCACCGCCGAATTAAACCGCCGCAACACGGTCGTCTATATCCACTTCGAGGAGTCCGACCCTGCCTCGACGGTCGAGCGGCTGCGGCTGCTCGGCGTAACCGACCACGACATGGCCGAACGGCTTCATTTCGTCGCCCCCGTTAAGGGAGTCAGGCCGGGGTGGCTGGCACCGCTGCTCGACGTTCGCCCGTCCCTGGTGGTTCTGGACGGCATTAACGAGGCAATCATGTTGCACGGGCAGAAGGTGGACATCGACGGCTGGTCAGCGTTCCGGCAACAGGTGATTGTGCCCTTCAAGGCGGGCGGCTCGGCGGTGGTCGGCTGCGACCACATGCCCATCAGCACCGACGAAAGCCGCCGCGATGCCTACGGCACCGGCCACAAGGGCAACATCTTGGACGGCTGTCGCCTCATGCTGGTGAACCGGGAAGCGTTCGGTCGCCAGATGTGCGGCCGGTCCAACCTGTTCGTCACTAAGGACCGGCCTGGCCGTCTGCGGATTCACGGAAAGCCCACCAAGACACCCGGCGTGGTGTTCGCCGGCACGTTGACAGTGGACGACACCGGTCCTGACCTCATCGCCCAGGTCTGTGCCCCGAAGCCCGACGACGGCCCGACAGCCGTTAGCGCTGACCCCATCGCCGAACTGATGGACATTCTCTACGGCATCACGTTGGCGAAGCCCAAGAGT
>CAZPZQ010000495.1:0-2070 GCA_964590745.1 uncultured Mycobacterium sp.
TCGCATTGGGCAGTGGCTCGACCACTCGACCCTCGACCTCGATGGCACCGTCTTTTTTAGCCATTACCTTCCGGCGATCCTCCTGCGTTTACTGTCGTTCACTAACCCGAGCACACATCTGCGCACGTCAGCGCAGCGTCAGCTACGACTACGAAACGTGAGCCGACGGCAGGAAATTCCAGCAAAAATCCGGAGAAATCCAAAACAACGCACGCCAAAGCCGACGCGGACGCCGCACCGCTGTCCCAGCGTACCCGCATCGCCGTCGCAGGCCAAAATGCTCTGGGGCGGCACCGGTGGCCGGGCGGTGATCCGGGTATCCGCCCTCGGTGACAAGCTGTACTCGGCGCCGGCCGAACCGGCCGGGCCGTTCAGACCGACCGTGCCGACCTGATAGGGATGCACCATGACGGACACCATGTCACTCAAGCCGGACCTGGGCCGCTACGGCGTGTGGACCGCCGGCCCGCCCACCCCCGAGCAGGCCGCTGAGATCGAACGGCTGGGCTACGGCGCGGTCTGGGTGGGTATGTCACCGGCCGCCGACCTGGCGTTCGTCGAGCCGATTCTGGCGGCCACGTCGACGCTGCAGGTGGCCACCGGCATTGTCAACATCTGGTCGGCGGCAGCGCCCCCGGTGGCGGAGTCCTACCACCGCATCGAGGAGGCCTACCCGGGCCGGTTCCTGCTTGGTGTCGGCGTCGGCCATCGCGAGGTCACCGAGGAATACCGGTCACCGTATGAGGCTCTGGTGCAATACCTGGATGCGCTGGACAATGCGGGCGTGCCCACCAGCCGTCGGGTGCTTGCCGCGCTGGGCCCGCGGGTGCTGCGGCTCTCGGCGGAGCGCAGTGCCGGCGCCCACCCGTACCTGACCACCCCCGAGCACACCTCGTGGGCCCGGGAAACCGTCGGCCCGGCGACGTTGCTGGCGCCGGAGCACAAGGTGGTGCTGTCGACGGATGTCGATGAGGCTCGCGCGGTCGGCCGCCAGGCGGTGGGTTTCTACCTGGGCCTGTCGAACTACGTGAACAACTGGCGCCGGCTCGGCTTCAGCGCCGACGACGTGCGCCCACCGGGCAGCGACCGGCTGATCGACGCCGTGGTCGCCTACGGCGAACCGGAAACCATCGCCGCGCGGCTGGCCGAGCACCTCAACGCCGGCGCCGACACGGTGACCATCCAAGTGCTGGGTGGCTGGAAACGGCTGTTGCCGGGGCTGACCGAGTTGGCCGGACCGCTGGGGCTCACCCCGGCCGGCTGACGGGTTACACCGCGCCGTTGCAGCCGCCCGGCGGTGCCGCCGTGATGATCGAGCCGTAGGCCATCGGCCCGTAGTCGATGACGCAGCGCAGGCCGGGACCGCCCAGATAGTCTGGTGAGTAATTCGCCACCGAATATTGACTTTCTCGCCAGTAGGAGCCGTCCGGATATTTGGTGCCGATGCAGCGACGGACGAACGGGCCGTCGACCCGCCCGCCCGGGCAGTAGTTTGCCGCCATGTTCGGCAGGTTCGGGTCCGGAGGGGCCGGGTCAGCGCCGGCCGAGCCCGGTGTAGTCAGCATCGTGAGCGTCGCGACCATACCTGCGATACCGGCCAGAACGGCGACCATCTTCATAATCCGAAGCCTACGGACAAAATGGCCACCGGTCAGGCCGGTGCGACGTTAGGCGGTGCCCGGTTCGGCTGCGGTTAGGGTTTGCCCCATGCGGCTGTTGGTCACCGGCGGCGCCGGGTTCATCGGCGCCAACTTCGTACACGGCACCCTGCGGCAGCGCCGCGACGTGGCGCTGACCGTGCTCGACGCGCTGACCTACGCCGGCAGCCGGGAATCGTTGGCCCCGGTCGCCGACGACATCCGGCTGGTGCAGGGCGACGTCGCCGACGCGGATCTGGTGTCGGCGCTGGTCGCCGAGTCGGACGCGGTGGTGCACTTCGCCGCCGAAACCCACGTCGACAACGCGTTGGCCGACCCGGAGCCATTTCTGCGGTCCAACGTGGTCGGCACGTTCGCCGTGCTGGAGGCGGTGCGCCGGCACGGTGTGCGGCTGCACCACGTCTCCACCGAC
>CAZPZQ010000496.1:0-1227 GCA_964590745.1 uncultured Mycobacterium sp.
TGCTCCACCCACGACTGGATTCTGTTCTTCACCACCCAGGGCCGGGTTTATCGGGCCAAGGCCTACGAGCTACCGGAGGCGTCGCGGGTGGCCCGCGGCCAGCATGTCGCTAACCTGCTGGCGTTCCAGCCCGAGGAGCGGATCGCCCAGGTCATCCAGATCCAGAGCTACGAAGACGCGCCGTATCTGGTGCTGGCCACCCGCAACGGGTTGGTGAAGAAGTCCAAGCTCACCGACTTCGACTCGGCCCGCTCCGGCGGGATCGTGTCGATCAACCTGCGCGACGGCGACGATTTGGTCGGCGCGGAGCTGTGCTCGGCCGCCGATGACCTGCTGCTGGTGTCGGCCAAGGGACAGTCCATCCGGTTCTCCGCCACCGATGAGGCGTTGCGGCCGATGGGCCGGGCCACCTCCGGGGTGCAGGGCATGCGGTTCAACGTCGACGACCGACTGCTGTCGTTGAACGTGGTCCGCGAGGGTACCTATCTGTTGGTTGCCACCGCAGGCGGGTACGCCAAGCGCACCGCGATCGAGGAGTACACCACCCAGGGCCGCGGCGGCAAGGGCATCCTCACCATCCAGTACGATTCGCGGCGAGGCCCGCTAGTCGGGGCGCTGATCGTGGATGACGACAGCGAGTTGTACGCCATCACGTCCAGCGGCGGAGTCATCCGCACCGCGGCACGGCAGGTGCGCAAGGCCGGACGGCAGACCAAGGGCGTCCGGTTGATGAACTTGGGCGAGGGCGACACACTGTTAGCCATCGCCCGCAACGCCGACGAAGGGCCGACCGACGACGACTCGGCTGGCTGACTCGCCGACGCGGGCGATCGAGGCAAAGTTAAGGAGCGGTGAGTGACTGCACCGAACGAGCCGGGACATCCCGGCCTGGGCGACAACGCGGGCAACGCGGTCGGTGCGGCCGACCCGGTCCGCCAGCGCTCGGCGACCCGGCCCGCCGCCCCTCGCGGCACCGACACCGGCGAGATACCGCCGCGGCAGCGCAGCGCCCCGTCGCGTCCGCCGGCGCCGTCGGCAGCCCCCGAGGCACCGCCCACCGGCCACTCCCCCGGTGTCAACGAGCGCCTGCGCCGCTTCGTGACCGGAAGCAACGCCCCCGCTGCGCCGCCCGGACCCGCCAAACCCGCGGTCGCCGAGCCCGAGCCGGCCCGCAGCGACGGCTCGCCGGCCGACGGCTACGCCAGCGAGTTGCCGGATCTGTCCACC
>CAZPZQ010000496.1:1237-2058 GCA_964590745.1 uncultured Mycobacterium sp.
CCACCCGGCCGGCGCAGCGCAACGCAGCGGCGCCCCGGCTGCAGGTGTCGGCGCGGCCGCGCGGGCCGGTGCGGGCCAGCATGCAGATCCGCCGGATCGATCCGTGGAGCACGTTGAAGGTGTCACTGCTGTTGTCGGTGGCGCTGTTTTTCGTCTGGATGATCTCGGTCGCGTTCCTGTACCTGGTGCTCGGCGCCATGGGCGTGTGGAGCAAGCTGAACAGCAACGTCGGTGATCTGCTGACCAACACCAGCGGGGCCGGCGAGTTGGTTTCCAGCGGGTCGATCTTCGGCGGCGCGATCTTGATCGGGCTGGTCAACATCGTCGTGTTGACCGCGATGGCCACCCTGGGCGCGGTGGTCTACAACCTGAGCACCGATGTGATCGGCGGCATCGAGGTGACCCTGGCCGATCGCGACTGATCTGCTGGTTCGCCGGCGGCGCCGCGGGACTCCGTATTTTGGGAGGGAGCGGCGGTTGCGGTAATCTCGTCGCTCGGCCGTACCCGAGTACGGGCCTATAGCTCAGGCGGTTAGAGCGCTTCGCTGATAACGAAGAGGTCGGAGGTTCGAGTCCTCCTAGGCCCACCAGCCCGGCGGCGTGCCCGGATCGGCCCGAGGACGGTGCGTTATGTGGCGATGGGTCGCGATGGTCGCGCTGCTGGCGATCGGGTTCGCAGTACTGCGGGCCCGCCGCCGTGCCGAGGTGTGGCACGTGGTGCCAGGTCGGCCGGACCGACCACCGGAGGGGCCTTAGCTCAGTTGGTAGAGCGCTGCCTTTGCAAGGCAGAAGTCAGGGGTTCGAATCCCCTAGGCTCCACG
>CAZPZQ010000497.1:0-2055 GCA_964590745.1 uncultured Mycobacterium sp.
GCCTCGAGTCCGGCCAGATAGGCCTCCATCACCTCGCGGTGGCGCTCGACGGAGAAGATCAGCGTGACGTTCACCGAGATTCCCTCGGCCAGCACCGCGGTAATGGCCGGCAGACCGGCTTTGGTGGCCGGGATTTTGACGAACAGATTGGGCCGATCGACGATCTTCCACAGCTCGATGGCCTGCTGCACGGTTTTGTCGGTGTCGTGGGCCAGTCGTGGGTCGACCTCGATCGACACCCGTCCGTCCACCCCCTCGGACGCCTCCCAGGCCTTTTTCAGCACGTCGCAGGCGTTGCGGACATCGTCGGTTGTGGCGGTGCGGATCACCGCTTCCACGTCGGCGCCGCGCGCCGCCAACTCGGCCAACTGCTGGTCATAGGCGTCGCCGTGCTCGAGTGCCTTCTGAAAGATGGTCGGATTCGTGGTGATACCGACCACACTTCTGGTGTCGATGAGTTGTTGCAGGTTGCCGGAGGTCAGCCGGTCCCGGGACAAATCGTCCAGCCATACCGATACGCCTTCGGCGCTCAATGCTGCGAGATTGGGATTCTGCGTCATTGGTTTTTCTCCTTGGTAGTCGACCTCAGTTGTTCAAGGCGCGTTCGGCGGCGCTGGCGACGGCCTCTGGAGTGAAACCAAACTCGCGGAACAGGGTCTTGTAGTCGGCGGATTCCCCGTAGCGCTCGATCGAAACGATCTGCCCGGCATCACCCACCAGTTTATGCCAGGATTGCGCCACGCCGGCCTCGACGGCGACTCGGGCGGACACGGTCGGTGGCAATACCGTGTCGCGGTAGTCGGCGGGCTGGGATTCGAACCACTCCATGCACGGCATCGACACCACGCGGGCGTTGATATTCTTGTCCGCCAGCAGCTTTCGTGCCGCCACGGCCAGCTGGACCTCCGAGCCGGTGGCGATCAGCACCACGTCAGGCTGGTGGTCGTCAGCACCGCCCAACACGTAACCGCCGCGGGCGACGCCGTCGGCGTCGGTGCCGTCCAACACCGGGACGCCTTGCCGGGTCAGGATCAGTCCGACCGGGCCGCTGTCTTTGCCGCGGGCCAAGACGCTGCGCCAGGCGTATGCGGTCTCGTTGGCGTCGGCCGGCCGCACCACCGACAGATTCGGGAGGGCCCGCAGTGCCGCCAAATGCTCGATCGGCTGATGCGTCGGACCGTCTTCGCCGAGACCGATCGAGTCGTGGGTCCACACGTAGATGGTGGCGATGTCCATCAGCGAGGCCAACCGTACCGCCGGCCGCATGTAGTCGGAGAACGTCAGGAAGGTACCGCCGTAGGCGCGGGTCGGGCCGTGCACCACGATGCCGGACAAGATGGCGCCCATCGCGTGTTCCCGGATGCCGAAATGCAGGGTGCGGCCGTACCAGTGCGCGTTGTAGTCCTTGGTCGAGATCGACGGTGGCCCGAACGAGTCGGCGCCATCCATGGTGGTGTTGTTGCTGCCGGCTAAATCGGCTGAGCCACCCCATAATTCGGGCAATTTTGGTCCGACCGCGGAGAGCACCTTGCCGGACGCCGCACGGGTGGCCAACGCCTTGGAGCCGGGCTCCCAGTGCGGTAGATCGGCATCCCAACCGTCTGGCAGTTGATCGGCCAGCAGCCGATCCAGCAGCGCCTTGCGCTCCGGCTCGCGGCGCGCCCAGTCTTCGAACTGCGCTTGCCAGCGGTCGTGCGCCTGCTTGCCGCGCGCCACCAACTCCCGGGTGTGGGTCAGGACGTCCGAGCTCACCTGAAAGGACTTGGCCGGATCGAATCCGAGCACCTTCTTGATGGCGGCGACCTCGTCGTCGCCCAGCGCGGAGCCGTGCGCCTTGCCGGTGTTCATTTTGTTCGGGGCCGGATAACCGATGATGGTGCGCAGCGAAATGAACGACGCGCGGTCGGTGACGGCTTTCGCGTTGGCGATGGCCTCCTCGATCGCGACCACGTTCTCACCGCCCTCGACCTCTTGGACGTGCCAGCCGTAGGAGCGGTAGCGGTCCGCGGTGTTCTCGCACAGCGCGATGGCGGTGTCGTCTTCGATGGAGATCTT
>CAZPZQ010000498.1:0-2050 GCA_964590745.1 uncultured Mycobacterium sp.
TCGGCCCGCCGGGACTGGTCGTCGGCGATCATGGCGGATACGAACGCCGCCTCGGGGGCGAAGTCTCTGGCCGCCGTCGCGTCGATCGAATTGTCGGCCGCGGTGGTGAAACCCAGGTCAGCCGCAATCGCGTCCGGGTCCAAGCCGAGCGACGATCCGGCCAGCGCCCCGGACCCGTAGGGAGACACCGCGGCCCGGGCGTCGAAGTCGACGATCCGTTCCACGTCGCGCAGCAGCGGGTGGGCGTGGGCGAGCAGGTGGTGCGCCAGCAACACCGGTTGTGCGGACTGCAGGTGGGTTTTACCCGGCATGATGGCGGTCGGGTGCGCGGCAGCCTGGGCGGCCAGCGCGTCGACGACGTCGAGCACCCCGGCACAGAGCCGGCGCACCGCGTCGCGCAGCCACATCCGCAACAGGGTGGCGACCTGGTCATTTCGTGACCGGCCGGCCCGCAATCGACCACCCAACTCCGGGCCTACCCGGTCGATGAGGCCGCGTTCCAGGGCGCCGTGCACGTCTTCGTCGGTGACCAGTGGACCGAAGCTGCCGTCGGCTACGTCCTCGCCGAGGCTGTCCAGGCCGGCGATCAGCCCGTCACGCTGCTCGGTCGTCAGCAGTCCGGCCGCGAACAGCAGCCCGGTGTGCGCTTTGGATGCCGCGATGTCGTACGGCGCCAGCACCCAGTCGAACTGGGTGGATCTGCTCAACGCGGCCAGCGCGTCTGCCGGAGCGACGGCGAACCGCCCGCCCCACAGCGCGCCCTCATTGGTGCTCATGGGGGTGTCCTCCAGCGGTGTTCGCCGGGCCTGCCCGGGAACCAGACGCAAAAGTACCCGCAAACGCCATCTTTAGGGGACCTTTGCGTCTGCTCGCGGGGAGAAATCCCGGCGCGCGGCGATCTTCGACGACAGGCCATGCAGTTGCACGAATCCCCGGGCGGCGGACTGATCGAAGGTGTCGCCCTCGTCGTAGGTGGCCAGGTTGAAGTCATACAGCGATTGGTCGCTGCGTCGGCCGTTGACCGCGATATGGCCGCCGTGCAGCACCATTCGAATCTCGCCCGACACGTGCTGCTGAGTGTGGCCGACGAACGCTTCCAACGCTGCTTTCAGCGGCGAATACCACAGCCCGTCGTAGACCAGCTCGGCCCAACGCTGGTCGGTGCGCCGCTTGAACCGCCCCAACTCGCGCTCCAGCGTGACGTGTTCGAGCTCGGTGTGCGCGGTGATCAGCACCATCGCCCCGGGCGCTTCGTAGATTTCCCGGCTCGTGATCCCTACCAGCCGGTCCTCGACGACGTCAAGACGTCCCACGCCCTGCGCGCCGCCGCGGCGGTTGAGTTCTTCGATCGCCGCCAGCACCGACACCGGCTTGCCGTCGATGGAGACCGGGACACCGTGCTCGAAGCCGACGACGACCTCATCCGGGGTGTTCCAGTTGATGGTGGGATCTTCGGTGTAGGAGTAGACGTCTTTGGTCGGCGCATTCCACAGATGTTCCAGGAAGCCGGTTTCCACCGCGCGGCCCCAGACGTTCTGGTCGACCGAGAACGGCGATCGCTTGGTCACACTGATCGGAATCGCGTTCTCCTCGGCGAACGCGATCGCCTTCTCCCGGGTCCAGGCGTAATCGCGGACCGGCGCCAGCACTTCCAAATCCGGTGCCAGCGAACCGAAGCCGGCCTCGAACCGCACTTGGTCGTTTCCTTTGCCGGTGCAGCCGTGCGCGACGATCCCGCCGCCGTACTCGCGCGCCGCAGCGACCAGGTGTTTGACGATCAACGGCCGGCTGATCGCCGACACCAGCGGGTAGCGGTCCATGTACAGCGCGTTGGACTGGATCGTCGGCAGGCAGTAGCCGTCGGCGAACTCGTCCCGGGCGTCCACCACGACGGCCTCGACCGCCCCGCAGTCCAGCGCCCGCTGTCGCACCACCTCCATGTCTTCGCCGCCCTGGCCCAGGTCGATCGCGACGGCAACGACCTCGCGCCCGGTTTCCTTGCCGATCCAGCTGATCGCCACCGAGGTGTCCAGGCCCCCGGAGTACGCCA
>CAZPZQ010000499.1:0-2043 GCA_964590745.1 uncultured Mycobacterium sp.
GTCGATCCGGAAGATCTGCGACTCGTCGAACGTCTGGTGGATCGAGGCGTTGAGCGCGACGGCGCTGCTCGAGTCGGTGCCGAACGGCTTCTCCATCACCACGGTGGCTCCGGCCGCCAGCCCCGCTTGCTCCAGCATCCGAATCGACGGGATCGCCGCCGCCGGCGGCACACTCAGGTAATGCAGCAGCCGAACCTGGTCGCCGGCTAAGCCGCCCAACTGCTCGGCCTGCGCCCGCACCGCGGCCGCGAGGGCATCGGCACCACTGCGCTGCGGCACGTAGGTCAGGTTCTGCGCCCAGTTGTGCCGTTCTGCGGTGGATGCCTGGTCGTGACAGAACTGCTCACAGGCACGCATCGCGACCGTGCGGAATCCGTTGTCGTCGAGGTCATCCAGCGATGTACCGACGATGCGCAGCTCCGGTGCCAGCTTGGACATGGACAGATGGAACAAGCCGGGAATCAACCTGCGCCGGGCCAAGTCGCCGGTAGCGCCGAACAGAACCACCACATGCGGAGCGGTGTTGAGCGCGGCCCGATGAGTCCCGACCATGATCATCCTCTCCCGGGCCACACCCCGGCGCATCGACGCGCAACGATCCGGAACACCGTCGTTGCCGCACTTCCATAGCCGACCCTATCGACCCGGGACGTCGGCAGGCGCCCACGGCGAATCAATCGTGCCATCGGGTGGTTTCAGGCCAGATATGCGACCGCATCCCGCATCCGTTCGGCCGCCGCGCGCAGCGCGGCAACGCCCGGCCCGGCGCGCAGCACCTCCCGCGCCACCGCCGGCAGAAGCTGCCCGGGTGCCGCACCGCCCAGCCGGTCGAGCGTCTCCGGCCGTCCGCCCTGTGCGCCGACACCGGGCACCAGCACCGGACCGCCCAAGGCGCGGACATCCGGGATTTCGGCCGCCGTGGCACCGACGACCACCCCGACCGAGCCGGGCGCCGGGCCAGCAGCACGGTTGACCGCTGCGGCCTCGTCCACGATGACCTGCGCCACGCTGCGAGCATCGGTCCCCGGCAGCACGGCGCGTTGTACGCTCGCGCCCTCCGGGTTGGACGTTGCCGCGAGCACGAATGCCCCCCGGCCACGGGCCGCGGCAACGTCCAGCAGCGGCCGCAGCGACCCGAACCCGAGATAGGGCGAGACCGTCACCGCGTCGGCGGCCAGCGGCGAGTCGCCGAGCCACGCCGCGGCGTAGGCCGCCATCGTCGACCCGATGTCACCGCGCTTGGCGTCGGCCAGCACCAGCACTCCGGCGCCGCGCAACGCGGCGATGGTGTCCTGCAGCACGGCGTAGCCCGCCGCGCCGTGCGCCTCGAAAAATGCCACCTGCGGTTTGACCACCGCGAACCCGGCGAACGCAGCCACAGCGGCCTCACAGAACGCAGCCAGTCCATCCGGTGTCACCGGAAGATTCCAGGCCCGAAGCAGTTCCGGGTGCGGGTCGATGCCCAGACACAGCGGTCCACGGCAACCGACCGCTTCGGCCAGTCGCACACCGAACCCATCCACCGCTACGGCCCGTCGAGGGCGCTGTGCAACTCCTGCAGCGACCGCACTCCGATGTCGCCACGGATCCCGGCTTCGATGCCCTGCACAGCGGCCGCGGCGCCTTGCACGGTGGTCACGCACGGGATGTTCAACGCCACCGCGGACGAGCGGATCTCATAACCGTCCACCCGGGGACCGGAGTTGCCGAACGGCGTGTTGATCACCAGGTCGACCTCACCGGCCCGGATCGCGTCAACCGCCGACATCTCGGGCCGGCCCGGCTGTGCCGGTTCGAAGTGCTTGCGCACCACATCACACGGGATACCGTTGCGGTGCAGCATTTCTGCGGTCCCTTCGGTGGCCAGCACCCGAAAGCCGAGATCGGCCAGGCGCTTCACCGGGAAAACCAGCGAACGTTTGTCGTGGTTTGCCACCGACACGAACACGCTGCCTTCGGCCGGCAACGATCCGTAGGCCGCCGTCTGACTCTTGGCGAACGCGCTGCCGAAGTCGCGGTCGATGCCCATCACCTCGCCGGTGG
>CAZPZQ010000500.1:0-2043 GCA_964590745.1 uncultured Mycobacterium sp.
GGGGCACCATGCTCGACTCGGTGTACCTGCACGCCCGGTCGCGCGAACAGATCCCGGAAACCCTGTGGCCGGTGCTCAAGCAGCAGGTCGAAGAGGCGATCAAGCACTGGCGTGAGCCCGATCGCGGCATCTGGGAGGTGCGCGGCGAACCGCAGCACTTCACGTCATCGAAGGTGATGTGCTGGGTGGCGCTAGACCGCGGGTCCAAGTTGGCCGAGCTGCAGGGCGAGAAGGCTTTCGCACAGCAGTGGCGGGCCATCGCCGAAGAGATCAAAGCCGACATCTTGGCCAAGGGAGTGGACTCCCGCGGCGTGCTGACCCAGAGTTACGGCAGCGACGCGCTGGACGCCTCGCTGCTGCTGGCCGTACTGACCCGCTTTCTGCCGCCGGACGACCCGCGCGTGCGGGCCACCGTGCTGGCCATCGCCGACGAGCTCACCGAGGACGGCCTGGTCCTGCGGTATCGGGTGGAAGAAACTGACGACGGACTGTCCGGCGCCGAAGGCACCTTCACCATCTGCTCGTTCTGGTTGGTTTCGGCGCTGGTCGAGATCGGCGAGGTCAGCCGCGCCAAACATCTGTGTGAGCGGCTGCTGTCGTTCGCCAGCCCGCTGCACCTCTACGCCGAGGAGATCGAGCCGCGCACTGGGCGGCATCTGGGCAATTTCCCGCAGGCGTTCACCCATCTGGCGCTGATCAACGCGGTGGTGCATGTCATTCGGGCCGAGGAAGAAGCCGACAACACCGGAGTGTTCCAACCCGCGAACGCGCCGATGTAGCGGGTCCAAGGCGCCCCGTCACCCTGGCGCCGGCCGCTTCTGGAAACTACACTTGACCGGCCGTACCGGTTTGTCTGGGATGCCCAGGGGAGGGGACGGCCGTGGCGTATGAGGCAGCACGAAGGCGACCTCGCGAGGTTCCCGGCGGTGGCGCGCGTCACGGACGGCTCGCGGCCGCACTGACCGCGGCGCTGGGTGGTGTGTCGGTGTTCGGGTTGGCACCGTTGGTGGCTACCCCGACGGCGGCGGCGGACTTCGGCGATATCGATTTCATCGGCGGCCTCGACTGGCTGACCGGTCTGGGGGGCGCCGCCGCTGCCGACGACTGGTCAGCTACCGATGCGGGCCTGGTCAATGCGGTGCTCGGTCAGCTCACCGACCCCGGCGCCGCGCCGGCGGCGGCCGGCTGGGACAGCGCCGTCGATCCAGGAGCGGAGTTCCAACAGGACGTATACCTGCCGATGCACCAGCAGATCGAGGATTGGCTCGCCAGTCCCACCGGCGTGGAGTTCGCCACCGCGACCAATGCGATGTTCGGTACCCGGATCCTCGGCGACGGCGTCGACGGCACCGCCGAGCATCCCGACGGCAGCGCCGGGGGCTGGCTGTTCGGCGACGGCGGCAACGGCTGGAACGCCACCGAAACCGGTGCGGACGGCGGCAACGGCGGCGCCGCCGGCCTGATCGGCAACGGCGGAACCGGCGGAGACGGCGGCGACGGCAACAACGCCGGATTGACCCAACCCGATCGGGCCGGCGACGGCGGTGCCGGCGGGACCGGCGGCTGGCTGCTCGGCAACGGCGGCAACGGCGGCGGCGGCGGGGTCACCGCCAATGTTGACGGCGGCGGTGGCTCGAGCGGCGACGGCGGCGCCGGCGGCGACGCCTTCGGCCTGTTCGGGCAGGGCGGCGTCGGCGGCGCCGGTGGCGAGGGCACCGACTACCTGGGCGGTGCCGATACCTACCATGACGCCGTCTCCGGCGGCGACGGCGGGTGGGGCGGCAACGGCTGGGGCCTGTTCGGCAGCGGCGGCGACGGCGGCAACGCCGGCAACGGCGGCAACGCAACCGGTACCGACAGCCTGGGCGGTGGCGGCGGTTTCGGCGGCAGCGGCGGCAGCGGCGGCCTGCTCATCGGCCTGCATGGCGGCAACGGCGGCAACGGCGGCAACGGCGGCGACGCCACCGGCGATTACAGCCAGGGCGGCGCCGGCTGGCACCCCGGTGACGGCGGCCGCGGCGGCTGGCTATTCGGCTGGGCCGG
>CAZPZQ010000501.1:0-2042 GCA_964590745.1 uncultured Mycobacterium sp.
GGTAGAGCACCGCCTCGCGCAGCGTCTTGGACGGAATGGTGCCGGTGTTGACGCAAACACCGCCGATCATCCGGCCGCGTTCGACCACCGCAACCGACTTGCCCAGTTTGGCCGACGCGATGGCGGCCTTCTGCCCGCCCGGGCCGGAACCGATCACGACGAGGTCGTACTCCCGCATCGAAGACATCACATAGAGGTGTACGCCCATTCGTCAAATCCCGCACGGCGGCACGCTGGCGGCGCCCCGGCGGCCTGGCGATCAGTGCTGCACAGTCACGCGTTCGTGCACAGCTCGGCCGTCGGCGCGCCAGCGGCGACGGTGCGCTGACCGGCCTGCTTGTCAGCGTTGCGGCATGACGAACAAGCATCCTGATTTCACCCTGAACCGGCCCGGTGCGCTGATCGCCGCACTGCCGGCCATCCTCGGCTTCGTGCCGGAACGATCCCTGGTGCTGGTGTGCATCGACGGCGGCGAAATGGGGTCGGTGCTCCGGGTTGATCTCACCGAGCAGTTGGTCGACACGGTCGGACAACTGGCCGAGGTCGCCGCTTCAGCCAAACCAGCCGAAGCGATCGCGGTGATCGTCGACGCCGACGGGGCGCACTGTCCGGTCTGCAACGAGGAGTATCGCCGACTTTGCGCCACGCTCACCGAGGAATTGTCTGGACGCGACATCGTGCTGCGAGCGGCGCACGTGGCTGATCGCGTAGCGGCCGGCGGCCGTTGGCACTGCGCGGACGGCTGTCGTGCACGTGGGCCGATCGATGATCCGTCCGCTTCGCCGCTGGCGGCGGCCGCTGTGCTGGATGGTCGGCGGCTTTATCCGCGCCGTGCCGACTTGCAAGCGGTTGTCGCCGCCGACGACTCTCCGGACAGCGCCGCGGTCGCCGGGATGATCCCCGAACACGCTGCGGCCCGCGCCGATGCGCGGCAGCCCGATCCGGACGCCCGCGCTCGAGATGACATCGAGGGCATGGTGGCGGCTGCACTCCGCGTCGCGGCCGGCCGACAGCCGCCGCCGGGAGAACTCGCCGCCTTGGGATGCGCGCTGACCGACGTGATGGTTCGCGATGCTTTGTTCGGGCTCGCCATCAGTGAGTGCGCCGCCGGAGCGGAAACCCTGTGGGCGCTGCTGTCGCGCACCCTGCCGGACCCGTGGCGGGCCGAGGCGTTGGTGCTGTTGGCCTTCAGCGCCTACGTCCGCGGTGACGGGCCGCTGGCCGGGGTGTCACTGGAAGCCGCGCTGCGCTGTGCACCGGCGCACCGGATGGCGGGCATGCTCGACACCGCGTTGCAGTCGGGCCTGCGCCCCGAGTCGATCCGTGAACTCGCAGACACCGGCTACCGGTTGGCGCAGCGCCTCGAGGTGCGCCTGCCGGCTCGGCGGGAATTCGACCAACGTGCCGGGTAGCACACCGGCACAACGTCGACGTCGGCTCGGGTTAGACCTTTTCCACTTTGACCGCATGCGCCATCGCATACGGCAGGGCGACATCCGCATGGCCGGGCATGATGATCGTCACGCCGTCGTCAGCGTTGGTCTGGACGGTCACCCGCGCATTCGGTACCACACCGGCCTCTTTCAGTCTGGTGATCAAGTCGACGTCGCCCTGGACGTGCTCGGTCAGTTGGCGCACCACTACCGCCACCGGTGAACCGGCCGGCAGTTCGGTCAACCGCACCAGGTTTGCGTCGCCGGCATCGAGTCGCGTGCCGATACCGAGTTCGGATAAACCGGGGATGGGGTTGCCGAACGGCGATGTGGTGGGGTTGTCGAGCACCTGCACGAGCCGACGCTCGACGTCCTCGCTCATTACGTGCTCCCAACGGCAAGCCTCGGCATGCACGTCTTCCAACGGCAGGCCGATGACGTCGACAAGCAGTCGTTCGGCTAGCCGATGCTTGCGCATCACCGCGACAGCCAAGGTGCGACCCTTCTCGGTGAGCTCCAGGTGACGATCGCCGCCCACCCGCAGCAGCCCATCGCGTTCCATCCTGGAAACGGTCTGGCTCACGGTGGGCCCGCTTTGCTCCAGCCGTT
>CAZPZQ010000502.1:0-2041 GCA_964590745.1 uncultured Mycobacterium sp.
GGCGGCGAGGACTTGTCCTGGGACCGCGAGGAAGTGCCCGGCGCGATGGCCCGGTTGGGCGTGTGGTCGGGCCGCGGGCCGCAACTCGACCTGCACCAGCCGACGTTCGATCTCGATGAGCGCGCCCTGGCCATCGGTGTGCGGGTGATGGCCAACATCCTCGATTACGCCAGCGCCGCCTAGGGCCCCTAACTGCCGCGAGCGTGCACAGATGTACGCCGTCACGCCGGAAGCTGGCATGTTGTGCACCTTCGCGGTGGTGGAAGTGATGCACAGTCGGCGATTTGCGCACAGGTCGAGCCGACACTGCACCCGAAACTTGATCGACGCGCGTCGACCATCGACGACATGAGCGATGAGCTGGATCGACTCTTCGACGAGCAGGGCGGTGTGGTTACTGCTGGCCAGGCGTTGATATTCCGCACTCGCAGACGGCTTGAGGCAGCAGTGAAAGACGGGACGCTGCACAAGCTTTGGTACGGTATTTACGGCCGCGGCGAACCGGACACCGGGTTGCGGTTGCGGGGCTTGGATCTGGCGACGAAGACGACCGTTGCGACATGCCTGGGCAGCGCCGCGGCGGTGCATGGCTTCGATACCGAACAGCCCACCGAGCGTCATGTGCTGAACCCCGACGGGCGGCAACTGCGGCCGGCAGCCGGCCTCATGGTGCATCGGCGGGACGGCGCACCGCTTGTCGAGGTCGCCGACCGGCCGGTTACCGCACCGGCGTGGACCGCGATCGAGACGGCCCGCACCCTACGGCGCCCACGCGCCTTGGCGATACTGGACGCGGCGCTTGCGCAGCGGCACCTGCAGCCGCGAAGACCTGCGTCGTGCGGTCGGTCAGCAAGCCGGGCGACGCGGCATCGTGGTCGTACGGGATCTGTTGCCGTTGTCCGACCCGCGCGCCGAATCACCGATGGAAAGCGAAGCGCGGTTGGCCATGATCGACGGGGGCGTTGCGGCCCAGGAATTGCAATACCACGTGGTAGACCGCAATTTTCGAACCTGGCGGGCCGACCTCGCCTGGTCCGAGTATCGCCTAGCGGTTGAATACGGCGGTGTCGACTGGCACAGCGGGCCGGCGGGGTTCGTCCGGGATCACCGGCGCCGCAGCGCATTGCAGGAAGGGGGCTGGACGGTGCTGGCCATCATCGCCGAGGATGTGCGGTACCGGCAGTGGGAGATGATCCGGCGTATCGAGACCCAGTTAGCCCTAGCCCGCGCGGCCTGATCTCATTGCCGCGAGCGGGCACAAAATGCCACCGGGGCCTGGAGTAAGCCGTACAAACATGCACGCTCGCGACAAGGAGGGAAAGAGCTGGCCTAACTGCCCGGGCCGACGCTGCGAGCCGGCCTGGTTCGTAAGTTATGCACGTATTCTGCTGGCGCGCCAGCGATTTCAGCGGCATCCGCCATCACACCCAGATACCGCGCGGACGGCAAGCCGCCTTCCCACGCATCCACCACATACAACCAGGCCAACACCGGCTCAGAATCCGGATTGGACCCCAGCCGGTGCACCCCGCAGCGGATCTTCTTGTGAATACCCAGCTCTGAACCTTCCCAGCGGTCCAGATTTTTCTCGTCAGCCAGGGTTACGTCGTAGAGCACGACAAACACTTTGGCACCGGGGTCTTCGACGATGGTGGCCAGCGCCCCCTCCCAGCCGATGTCCTCGCCACCGAAAGTCAACCGCCAGCCGTACAGCCAGCCGGTCCCGGTCATCGGCGAGTGCGGTGCGCGCTGCAGCATCTGTTCCGGATCCATGTTCGACCCGTAGGCGGCGTAGACCGGCACGGGGAAAGCTTAAACGGCAACCGGCTAGGTTGGGCGTGTGCCAACCCGCATCGTGATCATCGGCGGCGGCCCGGCCGGCTACGAGGCGGCGCTGGTGGCCGCCGCCCGTGGGCCGGACGTCGCCGACGTCCTGCAGCGGTTCGGGGATTGAAAGCGGTGGGTTTCCGGTGGGTCAGCCCCTCGTAACGCAAGCGCCCCAGGCCCGAGCAGTGCTCTGACCTGGGGCGATGGAGCCGCC
>CAZPZQ010000503.1:0-2035 GCA_964590745.1 uncultured Mycobacterium sp.
CCACGTCGTAGTCGGGGATGGTGGATTCTTGGATCGCCAAACAGGATTCGGTCAAGGCGACATCGACCACCTGGCCCTCTCCGGTGACGGTGCGCCGGTACAGTGCCGCCAGGGCGCCTTGAGCGGCGAACATGCCTGCGAGGCTGTCGCCGAGTGAGAGTGCCAACCGCGGCGGCGGGCCGCCGGGGAAACCGTTCATGTGGCGCAGTCCGCTGGCTGCTTCGGCGACCGAGGCATAGCCGGCTTTCCCGGCGTCGGGTCCGGTCTGCCCGTAGCCGGAGACCCGCACCACGACGATGCCGCGGTTGTGTTCGCGCAGCACGTCGTAGCCGAGGTCCCAGCGCTCCAGGGTGCCGGGGCGGAAGTTCTCCACGATCACGTCGGATTGTGCGACAAGTTGCAAAAACAGCTCACGGCCACGCGGGTGGCGCAGATCCAGGGTGGCGGCCTTCTTGTTGCGTGCGTGCACGGTCCAGAAGAAGTGGTGACCGTCGAGTTCGGCTTGGCCCCAGGTGCGCAGGGGATCCGGTTTGCCGGGCAATTCGATCTTGATCACCTCGGCGCCCATGTCGCCGAGCAAGCGGCCGGCGAACGGTCCGGAGATCAAGGTGCCCAGTTCGAGCACCCGCACCCCGTCCAGTGCGCCCGGGCCGCTCACCCGGCCTCCGCGGCGGCGAAGCAATACTGCACCGGCTACCGCCCGGTGAACTCTGCGGCAGTACGGCTGAGGAAGGCCTGCACCCCGATGGCCGCGTCCTCGCTGCTGAAGAGCTGTTGGACGGCCGGGACGAGGTCGGCTTCCGCGGCGGACTCGCCGTCCCGGATCGCCTGTCGAGCACTGCGTAACGTGGCTTGCACACCCAACGGTGCCTGCCGTGCGATGGTGTGCGCGATTTCGATGGCACGGTCGAGATGTGCGCCTTCTGGCGCCAGTTCCTGCACGATGCCGATCCGGTGAGCTTCCTGGGCGTCGAACGTTTCGGCGGTCAGCATCCACCGCATGGCGTTCCCCCAGCCGGCGGCGCGGGGGAAGCGGATGGTGGCGCCGCCGAACGGGTAAATGCCACGGGCGATTTCCAGTTGGGCGAAGGTCGCAGAGGTAGCTGCGACGACGATGTCGGCGGCTAGCATCAACTCGATGCCGAGGGTCAGCACCTTGCCGTGCACGGCGGCGACCATCGGCTTGGACAACCGGCGACCGTCCACCTGCCACGGATTGATGCCTCCGTCGGGTACATGGGAGACGTTGTTCTGGATGTCGCCGGCCACGCTGGCCAGGTCCAGACCGGCGGTGAACATCGTTCCCTCACCGTAGAGGACCGCGGCCCGTACGTTGTCGTCGGCATCGAATCCACCGTAGGCGGTGGCGAGTTCGCGCAGCATGGTGGAGTTGAACGCGTTGCGCTTGTCCGGGCGGTTGAGGCCGATGATCTGCACATGGCCGTCGCGGCGGACGTTGAGGGTTTCAAAGGTCACCGGGTCATTGTGGCGCGAACAGACGCTGAGGCCCCCGATTTCGTTGAAATTGGCGGTCGTTAACGTCTGCTCGCCACGTCGGTGCAAGCTACTTGAGCTCAGCCGATGACAGCCCGAGCAGCCGGCGGGCCACCACCAGCTGCTGGATCTGCTGGGTGCCCTCGAAGATATCCAGAATCTTCGAGTCGCGTGCCCACTTCTCCAGCAGGGTCTGCTCGGAATAACCGGTGGTGCCGGTCATTTCGACCGTCTTCAGAGTGATGTCGCTGGCCACCCGGCCGGCTTTGGCCTTGCCCATCGAGGCCTCCTTGGAGTTGGGAATGTTGTTGTCGGCCTGCCACGCCGAACGCAGCGTCAGCAGGTAGCTGGCTTCCCAGTCTGCTTCCATCCGGAGGAACTCGGCGGCCGGGGCACTCTGCGCGTGCGACGGCTTGTCGTAGGAAATCTCGACGCCGGCGTCCTCGAGCACCTTGCGTAGCTCCTCCAGCGCCGCCCGTGCGATCCCGACCGCCATGGCCGCGACGATCGGCCGGGGGTTGTCGAAGGTCTCCATCACCCC
>CAZPZQ010000504.1:0-2021 GCA_964590745.1 uncultured Mycobacterium sp.
GTCGGCCGGATCGCGGTGTCGGATCTGGCCCGGCGCTGGCAGATGGAGGCACTGGGGTCCGACGCGGTGGAGATCCCCAACGGTGTTGACGTGTCCGCGTTCGCCTCGGCGCCGCTGCTGGCCGGCTATCCGCGGCCGGGCCGCACGGTGTTGTTCTTGGGCCGTTACGACGAGCCCCGCAAGGGGATGGCGGTGCTGCTCGGTGCGCTGCCAGTGCTGGTGAAACACTTTGCTGACGTGCAGGTATTAATCGTCGGCCGCGGTGACGAAGACCAATTACGCAGCCAGGCCGGGGAATTGGCGCCGCACCTGTGTTTTCTGGGACAGGTGGACGACGGCGAAAAGGCATCCGCGCTGCGCAGCGCCGACGTGTATTGCGCGCCGCACACCGGCGGGGAAAGTTTCGGCATCGTGCTGGTGGAAGCGATGGCCGCCGGCACCGCCGTGGTGGCCAGCGACCTGGACGCCTTCCGTCGGGTGCTGCGCGACGGGACGGCGGGCCGGCTGGTGCCGGTCGATGATCCCGCGGCGCTGGGCGACGCTCTGATCGCGGTGCTGGACGACGATGCGCTGCGGACCCGCTACATCGCGGCTGGGTCTGAGGCGGTGCACCGCTACGACTGGCCGGTGGTGGCCGAGCAGATTGCCCGGGTCTACGAGACGGTCGCCGGGGTGGGCAACAAGGTGTCGGTGGCCGACTGATGGGTCCGACGGTCGCGGTGGCCGCCGCGCTGTTCGTGCTGGTGGCTGCGCTGGCCGCGACGGTGGCCTGGGCGTATCAGACGGCCAACCGGCTGAACCGGTTGCACGTCCGCTACGACCTGTCCTGGCAGGCGCTGGATGCGGCGCTGGCCCGCCGCGCCGTGGTGGCCCGCGCGGTTGCCGTCGACGCCTATCCCGACGCGTCGCGGGGCAAACGGCTGGCCGCGCTGGCCGACAGCGCCGAACGGGCGCCTCGCAACCTGCGCGAGACCGCCGAAAACGAGCTGTCGGCGGAGCTGGCCCTGGTGGATCCGGCGTCGCTGCCGACCGCGCTGGTCGCGGAACTAGCCGACGCCGAAGCGCGGGTGTTGTTGGCCCGGCGGTTTCACAACGACGCGGTGCGCGACACCCGGGCACTGCAGGAGCGGCCGGTGGTACGGCTGCTGCGGCTGAGCGGAACCGCCTCGCCGCCCAGCTATTTCGAGATAGCCGAGCGGGCCGACGCGGCGGCGCACGGCGATCACGGCCTGCTCAATCCGCGCACCTCGGCGCGGGTGGTGTTACTTGACGAGCAGGGGTCGGTGCTGTTGTTGTGCGGATCGGATCCGGCGGCCGAGAACGTCGATACCGCCCCGCGGTGGTGGTTCACCGTGGGCGGGCAGCCGACGCCGGGGGAGTCGCTGGCCGCCGCGGCGGTGCGGGAACTGGCCGAAGAGACCGGGTTGCGGGTCGACGCCGAGGCGTTGATCGGGCCGATCTGGCGCCGCAGCGCTGTGTTCAGCTTCAACGGTGCACTGCTCAACAGCCAGGAGTTTTATTTCGTCTACCGGACAACACGGTTCGATCCGTCACCGACCACCCGCACCGACCTGGAACGCCGGTACTTGCACGACCACCGCTGGTGCGATGCCGAAGCGATCGCCGAGTTGACCGCGGCCGGGCAGACGGTGTACCCGCTGCAGCTCGGTGAACTGCTCGCCGAGGCCAACACGATGGCCGACCAGCCGCCGGGCTCGGCCCGTCCAGCCCGCTACATCCGCTGAGATTCTCCCGTCCGTCGTTTCTGTGGCCCCGTTTTGTGCGGTAGTCGCGTCTCGGTGGTGGTCACAGCGGCCCATCGCGGTAGCGCGTCTGCACTGCGGTCAGACCGGTTCGCGGCTAGCGATCAGGTCACTGGAGTCTCGGGCGGATGGGTGGCCTCGTCCCAGGTCGCTCGCGTGACGCTTCGGTCCAGGCCGTCTCTTTCGGCGGTTGGGGGGCAAATTAGCTGTCGATCGAGTTCGCGTCGGTCGCCATGACATAGCGCATGTCGGCTGTGT
>CAZPZQ010000505.1:0-2019 GCA_964590745.1 uncultured Mycobacterium sp.
CCCCCGTGGCGTGGTCGGGCGATCCGCAGTTCGATGTACGCGTCGCTGAGACTCCCGAAGAGATGGAACGCTACCTGTTGACCCAGATGCAACAGGGGTACAGTGCGCGGATCACCGCAGGGTATTGCTGGCCGTGGAGCGATGCCGGCAAAGATGGAACCCTCGTTCCTGACGTTCGAATTGGGACGTGGTCACGGCCGTGGAACAGCAAAAGCGATCGCCGAATCGGAGATGCGCCACCCAGCGCTCTTTGGGCCACCGACGACGGCGGCTTTGGTCAAGTAGGCTGCATCTATACGGCTCAGGGGTTTGAGTACGACTGGAACGGCGTAATCATCGGCCCGGATTTAGTGTGGCGAGAAGGGCGGTTTGTCAGCGTCCGCGACGCCAACCGAGACCCTGACTTCCGCAGTTCTAAACAGGTCCCGGACAAGAGGTTCGACATCCTCGTCCGCCATGTATACAAAGTTCTGCTGACTCGAGGGATGATCGGCACGGTGATCTACTCCACCAACCGTGAAACGCGGGAGGCGCTCCGTTCACTGATCGTCTCCGGTCGGGGTGGGGAACGCGTCTCGGCGGATTTCCAAACGCAAACTTCGCGTTTCGCCATCATAGACGACCGTGCGAACGCTGGCCGCTGAAATAGTCAACGCCTCTGCTCGTCGGCGTCGTGCCGACCGACTTGATGCTCATAGCCATCGCCCACCGCCTCAAAGGGGGAGTAAACGCCGCGTTGGACCGCCCGTTGATGGAGCGAAAACGTACCAACCTCTGACGTCAACGACAATTGCCTCGACTTTTGTGCGACGACGCCACGCTGCGAATCGCCGATTTGCCGAGCGGACCGCCTCGTGGCGCAGCGGCAGCCGCGAAAAGCTGTTGACCGGGCATTCCGGGGTAAGCGCGACCGGATCGCCTGGATTCGTTATCCACAGTTGCGGGTTGGTCCCCAGCCCGGGTGGCTCGGGCGGTTGACGGCCGGTGGTGTCGGCCGGTGTCGATACTATTCGTACATGCGTTCGAGTAGCCGAGAAGATATCGAGGTGGCGTTCAAGGCGCTGTCTGCGGCGATGGACGCCGTCGCCGAGCTGGACTTCACCGCCGTGACCACCCCGGAACGCTTCGCGCTGCTGCAGCGCTGCGAACAACTGCGCCGCCGCCTGCCCGCCGTCGAACACCCCCTGATCAACCAGATCGCCAACCAAGCCAGCCCCATCGAACTCGGTGGGCGGCTGGCCGGCCGGCTCGCCGACGAGTTGCGCATCACCCGCACCGAGGCCAACCGGCGCATCCGCGACGCCGCCGATCTCGGCCCGCGGCAGACCCTGCACGGCCAGCCGCTGGCCCCGATCCGCCCGGCCACCGCCACCGCCCAACGCGACGGGCTGATCAACACCGACCACATCGCGGTGATCACCAAATTCTTCCGGCTACTGCCCGACGCCCTCGGCACCGCCGAACGCGAGCAAGCCGAAACCGAACTCGCCGGCTACGCCCGCCAATTCCGGCCCGACCAACTAGCCAAACTGGCCGCCAAAAAATTCGACTGCCTAGTGCCCGACGGGTTGTTCTCCGATACCACCCGCGCCAAACGCCGCAGCCTGATCCTGGGCCCCCAAGACGCCGACGGCATGACCGCCATCACCGGCCACCTCGACCCCGAAACCCGCGCCGGCCTAGAAGCCGTATTCGCCAAACTAGCCGGACCCGGCATGTGCAACCCCGACGACGACACCCCCTGCCTCAACGGCACCCCGTCTCAGGCCGCCATCGACGCCGACACCCGCAGCGCCGGCCAACGCCACCACGACGCCCTCAAAGCGCTGTGCCGCGCCACCCTGGCCTCCGGCGACCTCGGCCAACACAACGGGCTCCCGGTCAGCATCATCGTCTCAACCAGCCTGACCGACCTGCAAGCCGGCACCGGCAAAGCCCACACCGGCGGCGGCAGCTGGCTACCAATCAGCGACGTCATCCGCATGGCCAGCCACGCGAACCACTACCTGCGGGTCTTCA
>CAZPZQ010000506.1:0-2015 GCA_964590745.1 uncultured Mycobacterium sp.
CGGATGTCCCACCGGCACGGGTCAGCGACATCAGCATGCTCATCGGCGCCGAGCCGAGGCGCATCGGAACGTTGACCAGTTCGGAGGCGTTCGACAAGCCTGACGCGCTCGCCAGATCCAGGCCCACGAATGGCCCCAACAGCGGCAACCCTTGCAGCGGGTCAAGTACCTCATTGATTGGTGCCATGAAACTACCCAGTGCTTCCAGTGGCCCTTTCAGTGGAGTAGTGACAGTTTCGATCACACCCGCAACTTGGTTACCGACGCCTTCGGCGTCCACACCCGCCAGAGCATCCGCCGGCGCCGATGCCGTCCTGAACATCGCCTGCGGCTGCTCCGCCTTCGATGACGCGTCGAAGGTCGACATGACCATGACGTCATCGGCCCACATGATGTCGTAGAGCGCCTCACACGCCATGATCGCCGGGGTGTTCTGGCCGAGAATGTTGGACGCGATCAGCTGCATGCACAACGTGCGGTTGGCGATGACCGCCTCCAGCGGCACCATCGACGACCGCGCCTGCTCGAAGAAACCGACGTGCGCGGCGGCCTGAGCGGCCAGGGCCGCGGTCTTCGCGGCGGTTTCATGCAACCACGCCACATGCGGTTCCAGTTTGGCCTGCACCGTCGCCGACGACGGGCCGTGCCACCCGCCCGTCAGGCCGGCGAGGGTGGATCCGAAGCCGGTGGCGGCGGTCTCCAATTCCTGGGTCAAGCCCGCCCACGCCTGTGAGGCCTCCAACAGCGGCGCCGATCCGGGCCCGAGGGTGATCAGCAGCGAATTGATCTCCGGTGGAAAGAACTCGAAAAGCGCCATGGCCGACCTAGGTCAATCCACCCAGCGTGGACGCGGCGGCGTTGGCCGCCTCCGCCCCGTCGTACGCGGCGGCGTTGGTGCGCAGCGTGTTGACGAACGACTCGTGGATGGCCGCCGCCTGCGCGGCGATGGCCTGGTAGAGCTGGCCGTGCGCGGCGAACTGCGCCGCGGTGAGTGCGGACACCTCGTCGGCGGCCGCGGGCACCACACCGGTGGTCGGTGCCGCGGCGGCGGCATTGCCCGCGTTCATCCCAGCGCCGATCGATTCCAGGCTGCCGGCTGCCGACAGCAACATCGCCGGCTCGGTCTTTACATACATCTATTCAGCCCCCTTGTGAGTGCAGGTGACACTGGTGGACCCCGGCGCCCCAACCCCCGGGACCACCAGGGCTCGTTTCGCGCCGCCGCGTATCGATTATGCCGTATGGATAGTGATCCACGCCACCCCGACCGCCACAGAGCTTAACGAAATGTGTCCGTCCGATGTCCAAACGGCATCGAACGTAGGTCGCGACGCTACACGTCCGCACCGGCATCCGAAACCCCCCGAAAGCCGCAGGTCTCCAACGGCTTTGGCAGCGGGCCCGTCGCCGAACCGACCATCATGACAGTTACCTGAGATCAACCATAGAAACTTACGCAGGCGACGATTCGATGGCCCGAATTGTCACCGGCAACAATTACGCCCACCAGGACGGACCCTCTCAAGTTGACGTTGGTCGATGCTAAGACATTGATGAGAGACAGGACGCGTCGAATTTTTGTCCGCTTAGTTAAAAAATAACTCAACCTACCCTGGGTATTCGCTGACATTTTCGTCAATAACGGCCTCGATATAGCGGATCAGACTGCGCTAATCAGGGATTTCAGCTCCGCACGGCCGGCTTCGTCCAGCGGCAGCAGGGGGCGACGGGGCACGCCGGCAGGCACGCCGAGCATCTCCAGGCCCGCTTTGATCGTGGTGGCCAGCCCCCCGGCGACAATGAACTCCAGCAGCGGCTTGAGGCCGTCGTAGAGGCGCTGAGCCTGCTCCTGCTCCCCCGCCCGCACCGCGGCCACCAGGTCAAGGCACGGCTGGGCCGCCAGATTCGGTGCGGCGGTGCACCACCCCGTCGCACCGGCCCGCAGGGCGTCGAGAACCAGCGGGTTGCTGCCGTTGTAGAACGGCAGGGCGCCGTCGCTGAGGTCGGCGATGGCC
>CAZPZQ010000507.1:0-2008 GCA_964590745.1 uncultured Mycobacterium sp.
CGACCGCGCTGATGGCGCCTTGCATGCGCAGCACCATCCGGTGAAAGTCGGCCCGCGGCCGCGCCGAGCCGCCTTCGCCCAGCACCCCGGACAGCGACCCGCCCATCGCGGGCAGGTCGAGCCCGTAGCTGAAGTTGTTGCCGGACCCGGTCAGCACGATGGCCCGCACGTCCGGGTCGGCGTCTAAGCCGGAAAACACCTCGGGAAGCTCGGCCCAGAACGCCGGGCCCATCGCGTTGCCCTTGCCGGGCCCGATCAAGGTGACCTGGGCGACCTGGTCCTTGGTTTCGACGGTGACGGATTCATACGGCTCGGCCATAGCTAGACGGTAGTCACCTGCCGCTTCAGCGCGAACAGCAGCCCGTGCGCCAGCGCTTCCGCCACCGCCGGTATCCGGTTGTCTGCGCTGATGGTGTAGCGGATCTCGGTGCCGTCGCCGACCGGGCGTAACTCCACCTCGCCGAGGTAGTTGCGGAACGGGATGCCGGAAACCGCCCGATAGCTCAGCTTATGGTCCGGCTCGAATTCGGTGATCTCCTCGACGAACGCCGGCAGCAGCGGCACCGCCCGGATGCGGCGCTGCGCCCCGACGCCGTTGCGGTCGAAGTCGCCGTGGCGTATCAGGGTGGCCTTGACGCCGGGCGCCCACTTCGACATGCCCTCGTGGTCGGCGAGCACCGCCCAGACCCGCGCGACCGGTGCGGCGACCACCGCGGTGGCAGTTGCTCGCATCTGGTCCTCCGTCTCCGCTTCGCCGAACGTGAAACTATTGCGAGTTTTCGACGGTTTTTTCGCAACAGTTTCACGTTCGGTGCTGCGTCGCGATCCACTCCCGGGCAAACCGTAGCAGCGCATCGTTTTCCGTCGGCGCCCCGATGGTCACCCGAACCCCGTCGTCGCCGTACCGGCGCACCACGATCCGCGCCTCGGCGGCAGCAGCCACGAAATCAGCCGTCCGCTCAGCCAGCGGTAGCCAGACGAAGTTGGCTTGCGCGTCGGGCAGCGTGAAACCGGCTTGACGCAGTCCAGCGCCCACCCGGTCGCGTTCGGCGACCACGGCGTCGGTGCGGGCCAGCAGCTCGTCGGCCGCATCTAACGAGGCGATCGCCGCGGCCTGCGCCAGGCTCGAAACCGTGAACGGCACGTACACTTTGCCCAACGCGGTGATGACCTCCGGATCGCCGACCGCGTAGCCGACCCGCAGCCCGGCCAGCCCGTAGGCTTTCGAAAACGTCCGCAGCACAACAACGTTGGGATGGGCGCGAACCAGCCCGAAGCTGTCCGGCAGCATCGGCGGGCGAATGTATTCCAGGTAGGCCTCGTCGATGGCGATGAGGATGTGCGACGGCACCGCGGCGACGAACCGCGCCAGCGCATCCGGGTCGACGACGGTCGAGGTCGGGTTGTTCGGGTTGCAGACGAAGATCAGCCGGGTGCGGTCAGTGACCGCGGCCAGCATCGCGTCCAGGTCGTAGGTGTGCTCGCGCAGCGGCACCGGTACCGGCACCGCGCCGGCGGTGCGGACCTGCAGCGGGTAGATCTCGAAGCTGCGCCAGCCGAACATCACCTCGTCGCCGGCGGCGGCGCTGATCTGGATCAGCTGTTGGCACAGGCTCACCGATCCGCAGCCGGCGGCCACCTGCGCAGGGACGAAGCCGACGTGCGCGGCCAGCCGCGAGCGCAGCGCCGCATACCCGTTGTCCGGATAGCGGTTGAGCGTTTCGGCGGCCCGCTCGATGGCCTTGACGACGCTGGGCAGTGGGGCGCCCACCGTCTCGTTGCTGGCCAGCTTGATCGAGCCGGGCACCGTCTTGCCTTCCACGTAGGCTGGCAGGGCTGCCAGCTCCGGGCGCAGGCGGGCGGTCACGCCGAAAGCCTATGTGCCGGCCGCGCCGGTTCTGCCAGCGGCGGTTGCCGGACGCGCGGATAGGTCCGGTACCCTCAGAAAGTTCGAGGAGGCGTGCCAGAGCGGCCGAATGGGACTCACTGCTAATGAGTTGTCCCTTCA
>CAZPZQ010000508.1:0-2006 GCA_964590745.1 uncultured Mycobacterium sp.
GGATCTCGGCGCACTCGTCGAGGAACAACACCCCGCGGTGCGCCCGGCTGACCGCACCCGGTCGGGCCATCCCCGAACCTCCACCGACCAGTGCAGCAACGGTCGAACTGTGGTGCGGCGCAATGAATGGCGGAGTGGTGATCAGCGGCGCGGTGCCCGACAGCAGGCCGGCCACCGAATGAATAGCGGTGACCTCCAACGATTCGGCCTCGGTCAACGGCGGCAACAGGCCCGGAAGACGCTGAGCCAGCATGGTTTTGCCCACCCCGGGTGGCCCGGTCAACATCAGGTGATGGGCGCCAGCGGCCGCCACTTCCACGGCGAACCGGGCTTGTGCTTGCCCCACCACCTCCGCCAGGTCGGCCGCAGCTACCGGCGCCGGCGGCACTGCGGCGATCCGGCCCTGCAGCGGTTCGGAACCGTCCAACCACGCGTGCAGTTGATCGAGCGTCCGCACCCCGCGGACCTCGATTCCGTCCACCAAACTGGCCTCGGCCAGGTTTCCGGCCGGCACCACCGCACACGTCCAACCGTCGTTTCGGGCCGCAAGCACCGCCGGCAACACGCCATGCACCGGCCGGACCCGTCCGTCCAGTGCCAACTCACCAAGCAGCACCGTGGTTTTCAGCCGCCGCCACGGACGCTTGCGGCCCGCCGAGAGCACGGCCGCGGCCAGTGCCAGGTCGTAAACTGAGCCCATCTTCGGCAACGTCGCCGGCGACAGTGCGAGGGTCAGCCGGGAATCCGGCCAGCGTTGCCCGCTGTTGGTGATTGCCGCCCGTACCCGGTCCCGCGATTCCTGCAGGGCCGCGTCGGGCAGCCCCACCAGATGCACACCCGGCAGGCCGGACGCGATGTCGGCTTCGATCTCCACTATCTCGCCGGCGAGTCCGCGTACCGCGATCGAGAATGCCCGTCCCAACGACATCAGCCCACTCCCCGCAGGTGGTTGATCTCAGCGGTACGGCGGCGCCCGATCCGCACCCCGACCACATCGATGCGAACCGCAGCCCAATGGGCTTCCTGGTCGGCCAACCACAGTGCAGCCAACCGCCGCAGCCGGCGCAGTTTCTCAGCAGGCACCGCATACGCCAAACCACCGTAACCGTCTCCGGTTCTGGTCTTCACCTCGACGAACACCACGGTGCGTCGAGCCGGCTCCGCGGCCACCACGTCGAGTTCGCCATATCGGCAGCGCCAGTTGCGGACCAAAATCTGCAGGCCCTGCTCGGTCAGATGGTCAACGGCAAGCTGTTCGCCGAGTGCTCCTAACTCAGCCCGGGTCAACGGTGTCATGCCGGTCAGACTGCCCGTCAGCTGCGACACGTCGACGTCGGTGGGTATCGATGCAGGGTCCGCGGCACCGGGTTATCCCCAACCGGTGTTTCATCCACAGCCCGGTACGACCGGGTCTACCGGTGGCTGGCCAATTGCGTTCCGCCGTACCGTTCGTCGCCATTCACCGACACCAGGGCCGGCACCACTTCGCTGGTGACCAGCCCGCGGTCTGCGGTCAGTTCATCGACCACGCCGAACGATTCGGCGACGTTGGCCGGGGTGTCGGTCACTACGGTGACGACCGGGACAGCGCGGCTGAGCCGCAGCAGCCGGTCGCCGTGCGGCTGATGGTTGCCGTGAAAGCCCCACACTGCGCGCAATGTTGTTGCACCACTTAACGACCTGTGTTGGCGCAGGCGGTGAATCAGGGCACGGTGAACGGGCATCCCGTCGTGCCGGTCCGCTTCTGAGGTGTAGACCGTCAGCTTCTGCCACAGCGCCAACCCGTGTTCGTCGGTGCCGGCAAGCGCGTGCGGTTGTGCCAGGCGCTCACCGTCCCGTTTGCAAACCCGCACCCGCTCGACGCTGATCAGTGGACGACGCAGCAGCCCAAGCAGTTCGGGAAGCATCTCGGCAACTCGCGCGCCGGCACCGACCGCGACGACCATCACCGGGACGTCAGCATTACCACCGAAGAACCGGGCGCGTTCCCGATGTCCGTGCGCGGT
>CAZPZQ010000509.1:0-2005 GCA_964590745.1 uncultured Mycobacterium sp.
TACTTCGACCTGAAAAACTGAGCGGGGTCCGATCGAGCGTATTTGTGGGCTGGTGGCGGTGAACCGTGTTGCCCGCCCGGGTCGGTGATTAGCTGGCCAGGGCACTGATCTTGACCAGATTGTGGGTAAGGACGCCGTGTCCGGTCCAGATTCGGGTTCCTTCGGTGCTGTCCAGGCAGGAGCGGTTCCAGCCATAGCCACGTTTGAGGGTGCTGATGCGGCCCTCACAGCCGGTGCGCCACTTGATTGTTCGTCGGAATGCTGGCCGATGTTCCTCGGCTTGCCGGGCCGTGCCGGGTTTGCCTTTCCGAGGGATGACGACCGTGTGCACGCCAAGGTCATGCAGGTCGTCCTCGACGCGTTTTTCGCCGTAGCCGCGGTCTGCGGTGACGGTGTGGGGCGCGCGTCCGGTTCGCTTGGTGACGCGTTCGACTGCCGGGGCCAGTTGCGGCGCATCGGCAGGATTGCCCTGCTCGACGGTGTGGTCGAGCACGATCCCATCGTCGTTGTCGGTGACCTGGGCTTTGTGCCCGAACTCGACCGGTTTACCCAGACGGCCTTTGGCGATCGGGCGGGCATCGCCGTCGTGCAGACTGACCCGACGGGTGGCGCCGTCTGGGACGATGCCGGCGAGTCGTTGCCGGGCCTGGGCGGCGATCTGCCGCGTCGCGGCCAGCAGGTTGGCCAGGTCGTTGACCGCACGCACCAACCGGCCACGCCGGCGACCGGCGGCCGCATCGCGTTCACCGCGGGCGGCCAGCGCGACGGCCTTGGCCTTGGCCCGGCGCACCGCCGCCTTGGCGTTGACCAGCAACCGCTTGGCATCGCGAGCCGCCGATTCGGCCAGCTCTGCTAGCTCACCGGTGGACTTAAGCACCGCGGTCCGTGTTTGGTCTCGACCCAGCGCTGCACGTGACTTCAGTTTCGCCGTGATCGCGTGCGCCCGCCGGCTGGCCGCCCGTGACCGGTCGCGGACAGTCGTGCGCACCCCGCCGCCAGCGGCCTGAATCCGCTTGCCGGTCGCGCCGATCCGCCGTATCGCCTTGGCCAAAAGCCCCGAATCGGTGGGATAGGCCACGTTCGACGGAACCACCGTGGTATCGACTCTGATCCGGGCGGTGCGCAGCAGTTTCGCCTCGGCCGCCCTGGCCAGCAGTGCCTCGTTGAGCCCGTCCACCGCCGCCGCCCCGCAGCGGGTGGTCAGCTTCATCAGCGTCGTCGGATGCGGTACCGACCCATCCAGCCCGATCCTGCAGAACATCCGCCAGGTGATCGAATCCGACACCTCCCGACACAGACTCTCGTAGCCCAGCTGGTACCGGAACTTCAAAAACATCATCCGCAGATAGCTCTCCATCGGTGTCGACGGCCGACCGATCCGTGGGTCGAAGAAGGGCACGAACGGCGCGAAGAACGCTGGATCGTCCAACAGCGCGTCCACCCGTGCCAACTCCTCGGGCAACAGCCGCACCTGTTCGGGCAGGATCGACTCCCACAACGACGGCTGATCACCTACAGTACGAAACACGATGGCCTCAATCCCTTCCGCAACAAGGGCATTGAGGCCATCATCCCTGCTCAGCGCTGGAAAGCCGCGGATCAACGCGCTGACTTTTTCAGGTCGAAGTACCTAGACAAAGTCGACCCGGTAGCGGCAGCACGGGCACGACGGCGCTACGCGTGCTTCGACCACGCTTCGGCCGATGACGGTCAGGCCTACGGATTCAGCGCGGCGTTCGGCGCCGGCCCGTCGTGCGAGCGCCAAGCGATCGCCCAACTGGTTGACATTCAGCGCAATGCATTGGCCTACGCCCGCAGGAACGGGCTGATCGCCGAGGACGAAGTGTTCTATGCGCAGCAGAACGCGCAAACCGTCCGCGACGCGGAGGAGTACTACCGCGCAATGTTCAGCGGGCGGGTCACCTCATGGAACCTGCGCGACCAGCACATGGCACAGACCCTCGATGCGCTGCTGGCGCATCTGGACCGCCACGGTGACACACCA
>CAZPZQ010000510.1:0-1997 GCA_964590745.1 uncultured Mycobacterium sp.
CCGCCGTCACTCGGGGCGAACCCACTGTCCGTCTCACCGATTTCGATAATCGCGGATCCGCCGTAGCCGCCCAAGCTCCCCGGTCCGGCGCCGGCGCCGCCGGCACCGCCGGTGGCAACGGTGGTGTAGTCGGCACCACCGACTGTGCCGCCGCCGGCAGTGATCGTCGCCCAGCCGCCGTCGCCGCCCCAGCCGCCGGCGCTGCCGGCGCCACCGGCCCCGCCGTGGGCGGTGGCGTCATCGACACTGCCACCATTAAATGCCCAAATCTCGGCACCACCACCGCTGCCGCCGGTGCCGTCGTTGGCGTCCCCGGTGCCGGCGTCGCCGCCGATCACCGTGCTGTTGGTGATGCTGCTGCCCTCACCATCGGCAGTCAGCCATGCCGTGCCCCCGGCGGCGATGTCGTTGCCGTTGCCGCCGGTCACCGTGCTGCCGGTGATGCTCGCGCCGTCGGTGGCGCTTACCGAAGCGCTGCCGAGCGCCTCAATGTCGCCGTCGCCGTCGTCGCCGTCGCCGTCGCCGAAGATACGGGCGGCGGCGGAGCTCTCGTCGGGGAATCGGCCGACTCCGGCGACCACCTTGACGTCATCGACGACGCCGCCGTTCTCCGCGACGACGGTGGCACGCGCGCCCAGGGCACGCTCGAAGTCAGCGGCGTCGCCAGCAGTCACCCGGGTGTTCTTGACGATGCTTTCCGCACCCTCGACAGCCACCCTCGCCGCACCGCCGCGGGCGAACTCGCTGGCCGCACCGGCTCGAACCCGGACCTCGTCGATGCGAGCATGCTCTTTGGCTTCGATAGCCACCTTGCCGCCCTCATAACCGGCCCTACCGTCACCGCCAGCCACCTCGAGTTTGGTGACCTCGGCGCGGTCGGAGGCGTCGATAGCCACTCTGCCGCCTGCGTGGCCGGCTTTGGCCGTGACGGTGTCAAGGACGGCCGCCTGGTCGGCGGTGACTGTCACCTCGCCACCGGCGCGCTCCGCGCGAGCGTCACCGGCGGTCAAGTCGACTTTGCTGACCTTGGTGTCTTCACCGGTCACCCGCAGTGTCGCCGCGCCGCCGTCGGCGCCGTCGCTGGCTGTACCGGCCTTGACCGTGACGGTGTCGACACGAGCACGCTCGGCGGCTTCCAGAACCGCCTTGCCACCACCATGGCCGCCGATGACCCTAGCGCCCTCGACAGCGGCTTCCTTGGTAACCGTGACAGTCGCATCGCCACCGGCCCGGCCGTCCTTAGCGTCCCCGCCGATCACCTGGGTTTTGGTGACCGCGCTGTCCGTCCCGCCAACCTCGACTTTCGCTGCGCCGCCGTCCGCGCCGTCGACGGCTCTGCCACCGGTCACGGTGCTGTCGGCGATCCGCCCGCCGTTGGTGACCTCCACCGTGGCCTTGCCGCCAAGCGCGTCGCCGGCGTTTTCGCCGCTGGTCACGGTGGTGTTGGTGACGGTTCCGCCGGTGTTGACGCTCAACTCGTTGTCTTGGCCATCCTTACCGTCGACGCCGTTGAGGTCGCCGTTACCGCCATCACCGCCAACGAGGTGGGTGGCGGTGATGGCGCTCCCAGCACCGTCGGCGTTTATCGTGGCGGTACCGCCGGCGCCGCCGGTGGCGGTCGCGCTGACCGTGCCGCCGTTGGTGGCGCTGATGCTCGCACCGCCGCCGCCACCGCCGCCGCCGCCGCCGTAGCCGCCACCAGCCGCGTCGCCAACGGCCCCGGCACCGCCGACACCACCGGCACCACCGACCGCGCCATCACCTTCGGCGCTGCCCGCTCCGCCGACACCGCCAGCGCCGCCGGTGCCGCCGATGCCTTTCGCGCCGGCGTCGCCGTCGCTGCCACCGACACCGCCGCTGGTACCGCCCGCACCGGCTGCGCCGACGCCGCCGCCCCGCCCCCCGTGGCCGCCGTGACCGCCGTCGTTGACGCCGCTGGTGAAGGTGCCGCCCTTGCCGCCGGCACCGCCGGTGCCGGCGACCCCCGCGGCACCCCC
>CAZPZQ010000511.1:0-1964 GCA_964590745.1 uncultured Mycobacterium sp.
CCGAAGTTCCCCCCGATGGGGTGATGGCTGACCGCTGACCTGGGGTTTTGGGTTGGTGTCTGCCTACGTGTAGCCCAGGCGGTGGGTGCAGCCGAGCAGTTCGAGGACCTGGCGCTGCAGCGGGGTGGGGGTGGTGAGCATGGTGAATGCTGGCGTGTCGTCGGCGGGTTGGATGTGGTTGGCGCAGATGGTGGCCAGGTCGGCGAGCAGGCTGGTGAAGCTGTGCACCGGGGTGTCGTTGGTGGTGCGTTTGCGGGCGGCTTTGGCCAGGGCGGCATCGGAGCGTTGCGCGGCGGTTACGGGGTTGGCGCGTTGGGCGGCGCCGGCAGCCTTGTCGTGGTCACGAAATAGTAGGGGGGCCAGGGCTTGTTTCATGTGCCAGCTGATGTAGTAGGACAGCATCGCTAAGAACATGTGGGCGCGGACGCGGTCGGCGAGGTGGTGGCGGATGGGGCGTACGTCCAGCTCGGAGTTCAGGGTGCGGAAGAACCGTTCAACGTCTTCGAGTCCCTTGTAGCGCAACACCACTTCGTCGCGGCCAAGGGCTGTTGTGGGCAGGTTGGTGCGCAGCACGTAGATACCGTCGAGGGCGGCTTCGGCGGCGATGGCGTCTTCGTTGCGGGAGAAGCTGAACTCGGTATCGGTGATGGTGGTGTGGAAGTGTTTTTCCATCTTGTAGTGGTTGATCACCTTGCCCACCCTCAGCGCGATCTTGTCCTTGCCGCGTAACGGTCGCCGGCTTCGGATGGTGGCGTCGGTGATTTGTTGTAGTTGTTTTTCGGTGGCGGCCAACAATTCTTGGCGTTTGCGGGTACGTCGCTGGGCCAGGTCGGGGTTGTGGCAGCACATCAGGCGCTCGCCGGGGTAGTCCGGGGAGTCGATCTCGGCGAGGTCTTGGGTGTCGAACAAACTCAGCTGCAGCGCTTCGGCTTGCACGAGGGCCTTGATCTGGGCGGAACGTAGCGCGGTGATCCAGTCCAGCCCGGCCGGGCGCAACTCCTCGCTGATGCGCGCACTAGTGATCATGCCGCGATCACCAACCAGGCAGACTCGTGAGAGCCCGAAGCGGGTTTTGAGCTTGTCGATCTGCTTGGTCAGGGTTTTGGGGTCGGCGGTGTTGCCGTCGAAGATTTCGATGGCCACCGGTATCCCGGCGGTGGTAGCCAAAAGCCCGTAGACGATCTGCAAACGTCCTTTGACTCCGTCGCGCGCGTGGCCGATCTTGCCCAGCGGGCAGGTGCGGCCCTCAAAGGCCGCCGAGGACACGTCGTAAAGCACCAGCGTGCCGTCGGTCAGGTGCCGGGCGGCCAGCTGGTCTTCGATGGTGTCTTTGCGCGCCAGCAGCCAGTCCATCGCCGAATACAGGTCATCCTCGTCGCAGCCCGAGACACCCAGCACCTGCCCCAGCGAGCTGGTGGCGGTCTCTGCGCGCAAACCGCGGGCGGTGGCCAGCTTGGAGCCCGGGGCGATTACCTGGGCCACCAGCATCGCGGTGACCAGGTCACGCTGCCGTGAGGGAGTCTTGTCAATAAGTTCTTCAACGCCCAGGGTGCCGGCGGTGCCCAGCACCGCGGCCACGTGCCCGTGCGGCAGGCTGCGGGCGATCTCGAACGCCCCGGTCAGATCCCGCGCCGCTGGTTCGCCTTTGAGCGCACGCTGGAGTTTTTCCACCTTGTGCTCGGGCCAGCGCGACAGGTTGGCCAGGGTGCGTGTTTTGACTTTGCCATTTTCGCGGTAGCTTTCCCGCAGCAGCACCGCCGGCGGTGACCCACGGTTGGGAACCCGCGTCACGTACATGATTACTTTATACCAGCTTGCTCGCTTGGATATAACTTACTGACAAGTCGACACGCCGTTATATTCGTAAAAAAACATGACTACATCATATGGTCTGCATGAATGCAAAGTACCTGCTCACGAACCTAATCGGGGACCCCGAAGCCACCCAGTGGGGGGAACTACGG
>CAZPZQ010000512.1:0-1957 GCA_964590745.1 uncultured Mycobacterium sp.
CGATACCGAACTGGCCGATCAATTCCGCTGAGGCGGCGGTGTTTTTCGTGTTCTTGGCGTCCTGCAGTTGCTGGCGCAGCTCGGCGGTGCCCGACTTGGCCAGGGTGCCGATCAGATCCACCACCTCTTGGCGCGTCATACCGATCCCGTTGTCGCGAACAGTCAAGGTACGGGCGTCCTTGTCTACCTCGATCTCGATATGCAGATCGGCGGTCAGCGTGCCATCCGGATCCAGGTCCTTGTTGCGGAACGCTTCCAACCGCAGCTTGTCCAGCGCATCGGAGGCGTTAGAGATCAATTCCCGCAGAAACGCATCCTTGTTGGAGTACACCGAGTGGACCATCAAATCCAGCAGTTGTCGGGCCTCTGCCTGAAACTCCAACTGCTCGACACGTGTGCTCATGAGATTCTCCTCGCCGATGTCACCCTTGAATTTACCGAGATCCGCGCCACCTGTGTTTTCGACCCCGGCTGGATCGACGCACCGAAGGGACTTTTGGCCTTTCCTGCGAGGCCCTACGCCACGTCACAGCGGTGTCGTGTGGCCCTCGTTTAGCCACCTGCGGCTACGGGAACATAGCTATCACGGCCCGAAGTTACGTCATCGACTGAACAGGAGCAGCCATGGCGACGACGCGTGGCATCCCGGGGCAAGCGGCTGATGAACGCGTCGCCATTCTTCGGGCCGGCTCACTCATCAGTGCCACCCTGTCCGGCAGCTACGCGCTGGTGGCATTCGTCATCGGCTCGGCGCTCGAGTTCGGTGTCGGGCTGGCGCTGTGTGCCGCCTTCTGGATCGCCGCCGACTTCTTCACCGCACCGGTGCGGGCCGAGCCGGCGCGCACCACCGGTCGCCACGCGCCGGTGACGTCGCCGCCGGGCAGCACGGCTTGCGGATCCGGCCACATTTTGTCTGCCGGTGGGTGCGCGCAGCCGGTGCCGGTGGGGCGCCACTTTGAAACCGATTCTGTTGCTGCGTGACGGCGCCGGACGACGGCCGGACCACGGTTGCCGGCGCCCTCGCTGATGCCGGAATAATGGGCCGGGATAATGGGCCGGGATAATGCCCTGATGGCGTTGGCACCGTGGTTGCCGCTTTCCGTCGATCCGACGCTTGTCGAGTCCGCGACCAGCGGTCTGGCCGGCACCGGCTCCCTGACATTTCTGGTTGATGACGACGCCGTCACCTATACCGTCGACGGCTCAACGGTGCGCGTCCAGGACGGGCAGGACGACGGCGACACGGTGGTGCGTCTGAGCCGAAAGGCCTGGGACGACATGGTTGGTCAGGCCCGCACCTTCGTCAACTTATTCCTCGGCGATGAGCTGGCCTTCGACCGCGGCGGATTCGAGCGATTGGCCGACTGGGACCCGATGCTCAAATACCTGCATGCCGGCATTCCGCCCTGCCATCCAGCCCGAGTGGACTTCCATGGGCGTGATCCGTCCGCCGCCTTCACGCTGGCCGCCGACGGCGCCGAGTTGGCAGCCCAGCTACAAACGATGGGCTACCTGCAGGTCGACGTGACCGTGCGCATCGGCGACGTGATGCACGCGTCGCCCCAGCCGACGGGTGCCGGCGGACGACGCACCATGTACGTCACTCACTACCCAGCGAAGCTCTGGCAGCACGTCGGACCGATCTGGTGCGCAACCGCGCCGAGCAGGTCGCGGGCCTGCAGTAGCCGGGGACGCCTGGGGGTCGAGAAATCACTGCGCCCGGCTGATCGATGACATGTGAAAGTCGGGGACCCGCAACGCCGGCATCGCCGCCCGGGTGGCCCAGTCCCCCCATTCCCGCGGCAGGGTGACCTCGGAGGTACCAGCCTGAGTGGTTCGCCGCAACAGGTCCAGCGGGCTTTCGTTGAACCGGAAGTTGTTCACCGCCGCGGTCACCGCGCCGTCTTCGACCAGGTAGACGCCGTCGCGGGTCAGGCCGGTCAACAGCAGCGTGGTC
>CAZPZQ010000513.1:0-1952 GCA_964590745.1 uncultured Mycobacterium sp.
CACCCCAGCCGGCACCGGAAATATTCGTCGACGACGCCCACATCCGCCGGGCCTCGTCCTCCACCGTCTGCGCATGCACATCAAAACGGCTCGCCATCGCCCGCATCGCATCCGGGTCGGTCATAAAACGCGTCGGCATGAAACAGTCTCCTTAAATCGTTGGTGCACTGGTGGTTGCGTTCGCTAGCCGGCCATCACCGGGTGCGCGACCACGGTGGGCTTGAACCCGTAGCGCGGCACGGCCACGCCCGAACCGGCCCGCCCACCGACACCTCCGACCGGCATACCGGCGGGCAGCGGGGTGAGTCCGCTCTCGGTGACGGCATTTGCACCGGCACTCGGCAGCGCCGCGGCAGCCGCACCGGCCGGGGCTGAAGCAGCCCAACTCGTCGGCACCGACAGTGCGCCGACCGAGCCGGCCTGGCCCAAGCCCGCCGACACCGCTGCGCCGCCGGTCAGGCTCGCCGGAACCGCCGATCCGAGTGTCCCGACAGCGGGGCCGAGGCTGCCGGTCAGCGCCGACCCCATGGTCGTGCCGCCCTTGCCGCCCATGCTGCTCAAGAAACCGAGCGCGGTCGACAGCGTGCTGGCCACGTTCCAGGCACCGGCATTCACCATTCCGTTGACGTTGCCGGTCAGGTCGCCGGTATTGAGCAAGCCCGACAGCATGCCGGAAAGGTCGGTCGCAGACGGCCCCCGGCCACCCTGCAACGGCGATGCGAGGTTTTGCAGGCCGGCGGGCATCGCCGAGATCAGTTGTGCGATCTCGGGGTGACCGGCCGCCGAGGCGCCGGCGGCCTGGACAACCGCCGCGGCCTGACCAGCCGCCCCGCCGGGGTTGGTGGTCTGCCCCGGCCCGGTGAACGGCGTTACCTGAGCCGCGGCCGCCGACCCGCCGGCATAGCCGTACATCGCGGTCGCGTCCTGGGCCCACATCTCGGCGTAGTGAGCCTCGGTGGCCGCGATCGCCGGAGTGTTCTGGCCCAGGAAGTTGGTTGTCACCAGGGCCATCAACAAACTGCGATTGGCCGCGATCATCGGTGGGGGCACCGTCATCGCGAATGCCGTCTCGAATGCCGCGGCCGCTGCGGTGGCTTGGTCAGCGGCCTGCTCGGCCTGCGCGGCGGTGGCGCTCATCCACGCCACGTAGCGCGCGGCCGCGGCAGCCATCGACACCGAGGCCGGGCCCGTCCACTGCTCGCCGGCCAACTGGCTGATCACCGCCTGACAGGCGGCTGCCGTTGAAGCCAGCTCAGCGGCTAACGCGTGCCAGGCCGCCGAGGCAGTCATCATCGGCGCCGATCCCGGCCCGGTGTACATCCAACCGGAGTTGACTTCCGGTGGTAGGGCTCCGAATTCCAACATCGCTTCAACCTCCGTTACCGCTCCGCAGCTAGGCGGCCGCGGCGGCGTTGGCGGCCTCGGCCGCGGTGTACGAGTCAGCGCTGGTGGCCAGCATGCCGACGAACATTTCGTGAATTGCGTTGGCTTGCACGCTGACCGCCTGGTACAGGCTGGCGAGCGCGGCGAACTGCGCGGCGGTCAGTGCCGACACCGGGTCGGCAGCGGCGGGGACCACCCCGACTGTCGGGGCGGCCGCAGCCGCGTTCTGCGCTGCCATCGCCGAACCAAGGCCGGTGAGGTCGGCGGCTGCCGCCGTCAACTGCTCCGGTCGTACGATCACGAACGACATGGACATCTCCTAACCGAACACACCGACCCGAATGGGGTCGGTGAGATCCACCGTGCCCCTGGGGCGCTCGGTTAGCAGGGTTCCTTACGGGCTCTTAACGGCTGGCGATCGAACGTTGACGGCTCTTTGACGGCTATGCCCACCCCGGGGGTGACGCGACTGCGCCACCTGCGCCAGATCTCCGCAACCAGTTCGCCTTCGACGGTGGTTAGGCCCAGCTGGAGCCGACGGCCGAGTCGGTGCTGGCCATGTTCTGGCC
>CAZPZQ010000514.1:0-1949 GCA_964590745.1 uncultured Mycobacterium sp.
GCCTACGAGGTCTTGGCCGCACTGCACCTTGTAGCCCTGTCCTACGGTTCCGATGACGGAACCAAACCTGCTGTCTCACAAGGCACTGCACCAGAATTGACGATGTGGGTAACAACCAGCCACGCCGCAGCACAACTGGGCATCACCGACCGGGCGGTGCGCAAACGCATCGACACCGGCCGGCTGCCCGCAACCCGCTGCGGCAACCGCTGGATGATCCACGCCCACCACCTCAAAGCCATCACCATAGCCGCCTGAACAGGAGACACCACAATGCAATTCGATGACGCCAAAGTCCGCATGAAGCAGATCAAGGCCGACCTGCAGCACACTGTCGACACCATCGCTGCCAACACCAAGTACACGCGCGATGCGCAGCTTCAGGAGATCGCCCAGGCCATCCTGGACTCCCGCCAGCAGGCCGTCGCGCTGCGCGACGAGTTCGCCACCACCAGCGAAACCGCCCGTCGCCAGCTCTCCACCAAGCTGTTCGGCATCCCCAGCGGCGCAGGCGGAGCCGAAGTGCTGTCACACCGCGACGCCCAGGACCGGGTCGCCAAGATCACCGATCCCGACGAGTTGGACGGGCTGCTCAAGCGCGCCACGGACAGCGGCGATGAGACGCTGGCCCGCGCCATCGCCGGCCACGCGCATCGTCAAGGCTGGAGTGAGGTCGCCGCGACGTATGCCGACCAGACCGACCAAGCCGACACCTACGCCGAACTCAACGCCCTGCCCGCCGGAGGTAACTTCAACACAGCGGCGGCCGTGGTGTTCTCGGTGGGCGTGCCCAACCTGCCGCCCGAGCTGTCCGACACCATCCGCGCGGCCGCATCCCAGGACGCCACCCGGCAACTACAGAAACTGGCCGAGACCACGCCCGAGCAGACCACCCAGTCCACCAAGGTCAAGACGTACCAACCCGGCCCCGTCGGCAGCACCGTCTTCTGACCCATGAGCCACCACCGGCACGCCGTTCTCCGTCGGCACGCTGGTGACGCCGACCCCCAGCGTTCTCCTCGCGGGGGTTGTGGGCGGAAAGACGCGGCGGCGGTGGGCTTCAGCAACCCGCCGCCGTCGCGCACCAACCTAGGAGGAAGCCCCACATGAAAGCGCCCCGCCGCGACAACGACGCCCGCGCCAAACGCCTGCGTGCCCAGGTGCGCGCCGAGGGCGCACCCTGCCACATCTGCGGACGCGACATCGACTACAACGCGCACCACCTCGACCCGCGCAGCTTCCAAGTGGATCACCTGTGGCAGGTCGCGCTCGGCGGCCCCGCCTATGATCCGGTGAACTGCGCTAGTGCCCACAGGGCCTGCAACCGCCGACGCGGTGTCACCATCGACGCCAAAGCCATCGCCGCCGCAGCACATTACGGTTTCACGCTCACCCCCAACCCACCCAAGCCCAGACGCACCGCACGGCCCGCCTGTGCTCCTGACGGCCAACATTGCGACCGCTGCAACGGCATCCACAACCCACGCCCCGGCTGCACCTTCGAGACCGCCCGAAAGTGGTAACTCATGCATGAATATTCACACCACCGCATGCACGCCCCGGCGCATAACCGCAGGCCAGAGGGCATTCCGACGCATCAGCGCAGGTCAGCGGCCTGCATGGTGGGGGGAGGCCTCCACCGGCTTCCCGAGTTCCCGCTCGTGTACAGGTATTAATCTGGAGGCCCCAAATGACCCGTGATGACCACCGCATAAATATTCATCGACAAGGCGCGGATCATGCCCGCCTGGAGGCCCTGCGCGACCGCCTGGAGGCCGTGATCGCCAACCCGGAAACATCGCCTCGCGACCTCGCCTCGGTGGGCCGGGAGTACCGCCAGACGCTCGCGGCACTGGCCGCAGCCACCCCGGCAGCAGGCACATCGAAGCTCGACGAGATCGCTGCTCGACGGCGCAAGCGGGGGGCGTAATGAAGGCCGCGACCGCCAC
>CAZPZQ010000515.1:0-1938 GCA_964590745.1 uncultured Mycobacterium sp.
ACGGGAAGCTCACTTCTTGCCCCTGGCAGGTCCTGACGGCCGCGCATCGGAACTGTCAGTGCGGGTTCGGCTTTCGATGACTTCGCGGGCCAGTTCCGCGATCCGCTGTTCCGGAACGTCAACCGCACCATTGGCGTCGATGGAGACGGCTGTCGGATAAATGCCGCGGACCAGGTCTGGGCCGCCGGTGGCGGAATCGTCGTCGGCGGCATCGTAGAGCGCCTCGACGGAGACCCTCAGCGCGGAATCGGCATCCGTCACCTGCTGGTACAGCTTCTTGACCGACGACTTGGCGAACACCGACCCCGAGCCGACCGCCTGATAACCCTCTTCTTCGTAGTTCCAGCCGCCGGCGGCATCGAACGACACGATGCGTCCGGCGGCCGCCGGGTCGGGATCATCGATGTCGTAACCGGCCAGCAACGGCAGCGCCACCAAACCCTGCAGCGCCGCACCCAGGTTGCCGCGCACCATGATCGCCAGCCGATTGACCTTGCCAGCGAACGTCAGCGGCACGCCCTCGAGCTTCTCGTAGTGCTCCAGTTCGACGGCGTACAGCCGGGCGAACTCGACGGCGATCGCAGCGGTGCCCGCGATGCCGGTAGCGGTGTAATCGTCGGTGATATACACCTTCTGTACGTCGCGGCCGGCGATCATGTTGCCCTGCGTCGAGCGTCGGTCCCCGGCGATGACGACGCCCCCGGGGTACTTCAGCGCGACAACGGTGGTGCCGTGCGGCAGCTGACCGGCACTGGCGTTCCCAGGTCCATCGCCTACGCCGCCTACGCCGCCTACCGGCAACAGCTCCGGAGCCTGACGGCGCAGGAAATCGGAGAACGACGATAGGTCTACCGCGCTGGACGCGGTTCCGGGGATTGCTGAATTTGTGGGTAGGCGATCACGAAACGACCAGCTCACTGTCCGCCCTTCTGGACGTAAGCGCGCACGAAGTCCTCGGCGTTCTCCTCCAGAACATCGTCGATCTCGTCCAGCAGGTCGTCGGTTTCACCGGCCAGCTTCTCGCGACGCTCTTGGCCGGCGGCCGTGCTGGCCGCGACGTCGTCTTCGTCGCTACCACCACCGCCACGTTTGGTCTGCTCCTGAGCCATCGCTGCCTCCTGCATCGTCATCGGCTGGGCATCACACGCCCGCCGGTTTCTCCACCCTACCGTCGGGGGCCGGCTAACCGCGGGCGGCGGGCCTCATGTCGTCAGTTGTTCCACCAGCTCAGCAGCGCTGTCTGCCGAGTCCAGCAGTGCCCCCACATGGGCTTTGCTGCCGCGCAGCGGCTCCAGCGTGGGGATGCGCACCAGTGAGTCACCGCCCAGGTCGAAAATCACCGAATCCCAACTGGCGGCCGCGATATCAGCGCCGAACCTGCGCAGACACTCGCCACGGAAGTAGGCGCGAGTATCCGGCGGCGGGTTATCCACTGCGGACAAGACCTGTTGCTCGGTGACCAGTCGCTGCATGGAGCCGCGGGCCACCAGCCGGTTGTACAGGCCTTTGTCCAAACGAACATCGGAATACTGCAGATCCACCAGGTGCAGCCGCGGTGCCGACCAGCTGAGATTCTCTCGGTGTCGAAACCCGTCCAAGATGCGCAGCTTGGCCGGCCAGTCCAGCAGGTCAGCGCATTCCATCGGGTCGCGTTCCAACAGGTCGAGAACGTTAGCCCAGGTCTCCACGATGTGCGCGGCCCGGGGGTCCGGATCACGGCTGTCCACCAGCTTCGCCGCCCGGTCCAGGTAGATCCGCTGCAACGCAAGGGCGGTCAGCTCTCGGCCGTCAGCCAGCGCAACCGTCGCCCGCAGCGACGGATCTCGGCTGATCACGTGCACCGCCCGGACCGGGCGGGCCAACGCCAGGTCGGTCAGGTCTAAACCGTATTTGGGGCCCTCTTCGATCAGGTCGAGCACCAGCGCGGTGGTGCCCAGC
>CAZPZQ010000516.1:0-1934 GCA_964590745.1 uncultured Mycobacterium sp.
GGCCAGAACATGGCCAGCACCGACTCGGCCGTCGGCTCCAGCTGGGCCTAACCACTACCGACTCAGCAGCGTAACGCCTCGGCGGATGCCACCGCGGCGTTACGCTGCGGTGTCGCATTCACCTCGTCGGTGACACCGCCGCACACGCGCCGAGAACCGTGGTGGAGACATAGCTGGCGGCGTTGGCCAAGTCGTTGTCGGCGGGGGAATAGGTCGGCAATGCCAACACAAAGGCTCGCCGATACTGAGCGGACAGGTCGGCAAAATCTTGCAGCGTCGGGTTGTTGCTGCGGCGCCCCAGTTGCTGCAGCTTGTTGGCGTAGCTGATCATCACTGGGCCCACCGCTAGGTTGATCTGCTTTTGCTGCGGGTTCCAGTACGTCGCCGGGATGCTCGGATCCAGGTCTTGCCACTCCGCGGTGTCGGCCCCGAACTTCTCCAAGGTCGCCTGCCACTCCCGGCAGACCGGATTGGGCATCGGCAGGTACCGCTGTGGGTTGTTGGGGTTTGCCGGCGGCGCAGTGCGCGTCGGCGCCGGCTGCGACTCCACCAGCGGTCCGCGAGCCGCGGCTGCACCGTTCGTTACGGCGCCGCAAATCGCTGCCAGGCCGGAGGCTGCGCTGTGCACGGTGCCGGAAAGGCCGGCGTCGGCCGCCGTGTAGTGGGGAATCCGCTCGACGAAAGCCCGGGTATAGGCGATGAACTGCTCGTACAGTTCCCGCATCACCCGGTGGGGTGTCAGTTTCACCAATCCGACGGTTTGCGCGGCGGCGCTGCGCACCACCTGCCCGGCGGCCAGGTAGCCCTTGCGCAGCTCGTCGTCCCAATCCGACGCCGGGATGGCCTGATCACGGGCGATCCATTTGCCTTGGCCGAGCAGTGCCAGCGTGTTGGCCAGATTGCTGCTGATCGCATTCCAGGCAGCGCAACTCGGGTCGTCGATGATGACCCCCACCGGCCCGGTGTCATTGGCGCTGACGATCCCGGACGCGGCACTATCCCGGCTAGTCGTTGACCCGGCCGACGGGTCGTTCCCGGCGTTGCCGCCCAACAGCACCACCGCGACCAGCACGATCGCTACCACAGCCAGCACGGTCACCGCGACCAGCCCCCATTTGAGGCTGTTGGTCTGCTTGGGTGCGTCGACGCCGTCGATGTCGTCGTCGACGTCGTTGTCGTCGCCGTCAGCGGTCACGGTGTGCCAGCTTAAAGGACACACCGAGCCGGTGCACCGCGAGCGGGAGCCGCAGCCTCGCCCCTCTAGACTGAGCGGGCTGTCGAACCGTTTCCGTGAGGGGGCCTTGTGCTGCGCAGTCATGCCGCCGGTGCACTGCGGGCCAGCGACTCCGGGCTGGCGGTAACCCTGGCCGGCTGGGTGGCTCGACGCCGCGATCACGGCGGGGTGATCTTCATTGATTTGCGCGACGCATCCGGCGTGTCGCAGGTGGTGTTTCGGCGCCAGGATGTGCTGGACCAGGCGCACCGGCTGCGCGCCGAATTCTGCGTGGTCGTCACCGGTGTCGTCGAGACCCGCCCGGCCGGCAACGAAAACCCGGATCTGCCCACCGGGGCGATCGAGGTGAATGCGACCGCGCTGACCGTACTCGGCGAGAGCGCGGCGCTGCCGTTTCAACTGGACGAACCGGCAGGAGAGGAGGCTCGGCTGCGCTATCGGTACCTGGATCTGCGCCGGCCGGACGGGCCCGGGGCGGCGCTGCGACTGCGGTCCAAAGTCAATGCGGCCGCCCGAGCGGTGTTGGCCGAACATGACTTCGTCGAGATAGAGACCCCGACGCTGACCCGATCCACGCCGGAAGGAGCGCGTGACTTTCTGGTGCCGGCTCGACTGCGACCCGGGTCGTTCTACGCGTTACCGCAGAGCCCGCAGCTGTTCAAGCAACTGCTCATGGTAGCCGGCATGGAACGCTACTACC
>CAZPZQ010000517.1:0-1934 GCA_964590745.1 uncultured Mycobacterium sp.
GACAGAATGAACGCCGCCACCCCGATCAGCAGCTCGGCGTTGGAGACTGCGGTGAACACCTCGGCGAGGTGCCAGCCGTAGGTGCGAGCCGGCGAGGAACTGCCCCGCCGAGCCAATACCACCGCCGCGACCCCCATGAACAGCGCGGCCAGGTCGGTGAGCAGATGCCCGGCGTCGGCCAGCAGTGCGATCGAGTTGATCATCACCGCGGTGGCCAGTTCCACCGCGAAGAACCCGGTCAGGATCGCCGCGGCGACGATCATTCTGGACAGCCGGGCGTCGAGTTGTCGGTGGTCGTGACCGGCACTCATGGGTAGTCAATATATTTGGCGGGTGGTCTCGGCAGGCATGCAGTTGGCCTGTTGAGTGTGCGTTGGTGGCGGGAATCTCGTCCGATGACCGCCCTGGATGCACAATCAACGCCACCAACGCACACTCGACCGGGAAGCGCAGACCCGGGTCAGGACCAGGCGGTCCAGAACCGGGTCAATGTCATCCCCCAGGACACCAGCGCTCGCGGCACAGCGGCCAGGTCGAAAAACCAGAACACCACCGAGAAGAATCTGTAGTTCAGTTGCGGTGAGATCAACAGCACCAGCAACACCAGCAGGCCCCAGCCTTTCGCCGGTTCCAGGCTGCGCTGAGTGGCTGGACGCAGATGCGGCTCCAATGCTCCGTAGCCGTCCAGGCCGGGCACTGGAAGCAGGTTCAGCACTACCGCGGTGACCTGCAGAAACGCCAGGAACGCCAGGCCAGACCAGAACACGGCGTGCATCGGGTCGGAATACAGTCGGGCCGCGCCCAGCAGCAGCACCGCGAGCAAGATGTTCGCCGACGGACCGGCCAGACTGACCACCGTGCGCCGGGCCGGCGTCATGAACGACGTCTGCACGTACACCGCGCCACCGGGCAGGCCGATCCCGCCTAGGGCGACGAACAGCATCGGCAGGCCGAGCGAGAGCGTCGGGTGGCTGTACCGCAGCGGATTCAAGGTCAGGTAGCCACGCATCTCCACACCTTGGTCACCGAAGCGCCACGCGGTGACGGCGTGGCCGAACTCATGGAGGCACAGCGACACCAGCCACCCGGCGATGACGAAGACGAACACGCCGAGATAAGCCAACGGGCGCACATCCGACGCCGCCCGCCAGGACAACACCCCACCCAGGCCGGTGGCGGCGACGAGCGCCAAAAAGACCGGACTGGGCCGGATCGATTTGCTGCGCAGTGGCCGTAGGTTCACGCCATGAAATTAACGGACGGCCAACCAGCCTTCGGTGTGACGGTAGAAGGTCGAGCGTTTCACCGGCCGGGTGCTGGGCACCCCGTCGCGGACCACCACGGCGCCGGTGGTGCCCAGCTGGGCCGCGCGTCCGGTCACCCAGCGACGCACCCGTCGGCGCGTGGACATGACCCCGGCGCGCAGACCGGGCAGCGTGGCCATCGGCTCGATGCGTACCCCGGCCACATCCCCGTCGAACAGCACCGTGTCGTCGACCACCGCCTCGCCGTGCAGCACTGCCGCGCCATCGGGCGGCACCCAGCGGCCGCTGCCGACGATCACCTGGCCGGTCTCATCGCGGATGAGCGGAACCCGCCGCGGGCCGCCGTACCGGGCTCGGCGGGCAGCCCGGCGGTTCGGCGCGTGACCCACCTCGATGTCGAGGCGATTAGTGCGTAGCAGCCGGGTCAACACCGCGGCCAGTTCGACGTCGCCGCCGACCACCACCAGCCGCTCGAATCGCCCGATCGCTGCGTCAATGTTGTCCTTGTCCGCCGGGCCGGAGATCGGCAGGGTATGCAGGCCGGCCAATGCGCGGGGCAGCTGCGCACCGCCGCACAGCAGCACACCGGTGTCGGGCGGGCAAGCGGTTTTGCTGATGGCCTGGCTCCTTCTCGGACTCGTGCCGCGTCCGCATCGTCGCCAGGCTGGG
>CAZPZQ010000518.1:0-1928 GCA_964590745.1 uncultured Mycobacterium sp.
ATGGGGATTCGGCGTATGCCGATGGGGCCACCTTGGCTGAGCAGACCGGGCGGGGAGCCTGTCACGAATTCTGTGTAAGTCAGAGGTGATTTGACTACGAGTTGTACTCTAACACAACGGGATTCGTCCGGGGAACAACTTGGCCAGTGTGTTGAGCGCCACAGTCCAGTTGTAGGTCCCGGTGCCGGAATAGCCTCCCCTTTGGCTGGAGATGTTGCGCAGCCCCAGATACAGCAACTTCATCGCCGCGTCCTTGTCGGGGAAATGGCCCCGATTCTTGGTGATCTTACGCAGCTGGAAGTTGATCGCCTCGATGGCATTGGTGGTGTAGACGATCTTGCGCAGCTCTACCGGGTAATCCAGAAACGGGGTGAACTCGGCCCAGGCGTTGCGCCACACATCAATCGCCCCCGGGTACTGGCCGCCGAAATCGCGGTCGAATTCCTTGAGGGCCAATTCGGCAGCGCCCACCGTGGGCGCGGAATAGATGGCTCGCATCGAGGTCGCGACTTTGCGGCGGTCCTTATAGGACACGAACCGCATGGCGTTGCGGATGACATGCACCACGCAGGTCTGCACGACCGTGTCGGGGTAGATCGAGCGGATCGCATCAGGCAGGCCGGTCAAGCCATCACAGCAGGCGATGAGGATGTCGTGCACCCCGCGGTTGCGCAGATCGATGACGACCTTCGGCCAGAACTTGGCGCCCTCGCTGTCTTGGATCCAGCAGCCCAGGGCGTGTTTGCGGCCCTCTAGATCCACGCCGATGGCCAGATAGGCCACCTTGGTGGTGATGACCCCGTTGTCGCCGATCCGCAGCCGCAGACCGTCGATGTAGAGGATCGGATAGACCTCATCGAGCGGGCGGGACTGCCAGGCCTTGATCTCATCGACGACCACGTCGGTGATGTTGGAGATCAGCTCCCGCGACACCGATGCCCCATACACCTCGGCCAAATGCGCTTCGATATCGCGGGTGGTCATTCCGCGTGAATACAGCGACAGCACCACCGAATTGATGTTGTTGAGCCGGCGGGTTTTCTTCGGCACGATCGCCGGCTCGAAGGAACCATTGCGATCCCGCGGCGCGTCGATCCGCACCGGCCCGTTGACGGTGGTCACGGTTTTCGGCGTCGTGCCATTACGCGAATTACCCGACCCCCGCCCAGCCGGATCACCCGCCTCGTATCCCAGGTGATGGGTCAATTCCGAATTCAGGGCCCGCTCGAGCACCGCCTTGGTCAGCTCGTTGAGCAAACCATCCGCACCGTCGATCGGGGTCCCCGACTTCACCGCATCGGTGATCAACGAATCCAACGTCTCGGTGGTGAACGTCTCCGCCAACCGCCGAGCCGCCGTCTTCTCCTCAGCCGGCAACTGCGTGGTCTTGGTCACACAACACTCCTTCTGTCCGCCCCAACGGCGGTCCGATGATGGACCACCCCGGACTTACACAGATGGAATGACACGCCCCGCCAGGCACTCGGCGAGCACGGTCGCGATCCACGAGTCGGTCCAGCCCAACCGGTTTCCCGCCTCCCGCAGTGCCGCGAACCCGGCAGGGTCACGAGCTTGCACCGCGGCGCCGAGCCCGGTCAGCTGCTTGATGGCGGCCAGCTCCACGTCCAGGCGCAGCCGGCCGGTGCCGATCGCAAAACACAGCAGTGGCCACGCCCGGCTTGATCGCAGTTCGGCAGCCCGCTTCAGCGCAGGTTGAGCCATCCACGCATCCAGATCCCGATGACGGGATAGGAATTCTTGGGCAATGCGGGTGCGATCCCGTATCGCCCGTCCACTGAGCCCCAAACCGGAGACGTAGTCGAGGTAATCACCCAACAGGGCAGTGCCGGCCGAAACGCCCTGCGTCGTGATGGTGCTCATCGCGGTGTTCCTGCCAAGGTGGCGCGGGCGGCGCCGTATTCGGCGGC
>CAZPZQ010000519.1:0-1927 GCA_964590745.1 uncultured Mycobacterium sp.
CCTGCTCGATCAAGAACCGGATGGCCAGCGTCATCTTCTCGCTGGAGATGAGCAAATCCGAGATCGTCATGCGGCTGCTGTCCGCCGAGGCGAAGATCAAGCTGTCCGACATGCGGTCGGGCCGGATGAGTGACGACGACTGGACCCGGCTGGCCCGCCGGATGAGCGAAATCAGTGAAGCGCCACTGTATATCGACGACTCGCCCAATCTGACCATGATGGAGATCCGGGCCAAGGCGCGCCGACTGCGGCAGAAGGCCGACCTGCGGCTGGTGGTGGTGGACTACCTGCAGCTGATGACCTCGGGCAAGAAGTTCGAGTCCCGCCAAGTCGAGGTGTCGGAGTTCTCCCGGAACCTCAAGCTGCTGGCCAAAGAGTTGGAGCTTCCGGTCATCGCGATCAGCCAGCTCAACCGCGGCCCAGAGCAACGCACCGACAAGAAGCCGATGCTAGCTGACCTGCGCGAATCCGGGTGCCTGACCGCTTCGACGCGAATCCTGCGGGCCGACAACGGTGCTGAAGTCAGCCTGGGTGAACTGGTCCGCACCGGCGAGCGTCCGCTGGTGTGGTCGCTGGACGAGCAGTTGCGCATGGTGGCCCGGCCGATGACTAATGTGTTCCCCAGTGGCCATCGGGAGGTGTTCAAGCTACGGCTGGCCTCCGGACGCGAAGTCGAGGCGACGGCCAACCACCCCTTCCGGACCATCGACGGCTGGGTGGCACTGGAGCAGTTGACGGTCGGTGACCGAGTGGCGGTGCCACGTCGGGTACCGGAGCCTGTCAATACGCAGCGCTGGCCCGACGCCCAGGTGATCCTGCTGGCGCACATGATCGGCGACGGCTCGTGTGTGAAAAACCAGCCCATTCGGTATGCCAGTGCCGACGAGGCGAACCTCGCCGCGGTGACGGCCGCCGCGGCGCACTTCGGGGTGACCGCGGTGCGCGACGAGTACCCGGCTGCGCGCGTAACATCGCTGCGGCTACCGGCGCCATATCGACTGACGCACGGCAAGCGGAATCCGATCGCTGCGTGGCTGGACGGGCTCGGTCTTTTCGGTAAGCGGAGCTACGAGAAGTTTGTGCCGCAGCCTGTTTTCGCGTTACCGACCGACCAGGTGGCATTGTTTCTGCGGCATCTGTGGGCGACCGATGGATCGGTGCGGTGGGACAGCAAGGTGGGCGTAGGGCGAATATATTACGCATCGACGAGCCGACGGCTTATTGACGACGTTGCGCAGTTGCTGCTTCGGCTCGGTGTGATTGGCCGAATCACCAAGGTGCGCAAGGCCGGGTACCGTGACTGCTGGCATTTATCGATTGATCGTTCAGAGAACCAGACCGCTTTCCTCACGAAAATTGGTGTACACGGGGCACGCGGTAACTCGGCGCGGGAGGTTCTAGATGAACTCTCGTCGCGCGACCGGCGCCCGGGCGGAGACACCGTGCCCAAAGAGGTGTGGAGCAAGGTGCGAACAGCCTTGGTGACCAGCGTCGTCACCGAGAGAGAATTCGCCGCCGTTCTGCATGCTCCATTCTCCGGATCGAGGAGTGTGCATGCACCGGGTCGGCCACTGCTGCATCGCGCCGCTGCATTGCTTGAAAGCCACGAAATTCATGCGCTCGCGACAAGCGAGGTGTTTTGGGATAAAATTGTCGAAATAAGAGGTATTGGTAAAAGCGATGTTTACGATGGCACTGTAGATGAGACGCATAATTTTATTGCAAATGCAATCAACTTACATAACAGTTTGGAACAAGATAGCGATATGGTAATTCTCTTACACCGCCCCGACGCGTTCGAACGCGACGACCCGCGTGGCGGTGAGGCGGACCTGATTCTGGCCAAGCACCGCAACGGCCCAACCAAGACCGTCACTGTCGCTCATCAGTTGCACCTGTCGCGGTTCACCAACATGGCACGGTGAGA
>CAZPZQ010000520.1:0-1925 GCA_964590745.1 uncultured Mycobacterium sp.
CAGCGTCGACGATTTGCGCCGGGGGGGCACCGCCCGCCGGGTCGGCAGACTGTTGCGCCGCGCCGCGGACCAGCGTTGGCGCAGTGCACTGGTCGAGAGACTGGCCCGGTTCGGTGGCGAGGTTCATGTGATCATCGGATCGCAAGATCCGCTCGCCCCGACGACGACCGCGGCCCTCGCGCCGCTGGGCGACCGGCTACGCATCGACGTGATCGAGGGGGCCGGCCATCACCCGCAGCTCACCCATGCGCGGGAGCTGGCGCTGCTGTTGACAGACCCCATCGTGGCGGCACCTGCACCCAACCCTTCGACCACCCCGTGGAGGAATCCTGATGAATGAGACGGCGGTGATGCGGGCGTACGTGTTGCGTCGGTATCGTGCCGATGGTGCTGCACTTGAGTCGGTGCAGCGCCCAACCCCCGGCCCCGGTCAGGTGCTTGTCAAGGTGCATGCCACCGGGGTTAATCCGGTGGATTTCAAGATCCGCGATGGAGCCATGCGGTTGCTGCGTCTGCACCGGCTGCCGCTGGTTATGGGCAGTGAACTGGCAGGGGTCATCGCCGACGTAAATCCGAGCGTTCAACGCTACGCTGTCGGCACCCGGGTCTGTCTGCGCACACCCATCGACACGATGGGAGCTTTCGCCGACTACATCGCCGTCGACGAAGCACGGCTGTCTCAAGTCCCCGACGCAGTCGATGCCCCGTCCGCCGCAGCGTTACCGTTAGCCGGCCTTACCGCCTGGCAGGCCATTCACGAGGTGGCCCAAGTTCAGGCAGGTGAACGGGTGTTCATTGCTGCCGGGGCCGGCGGGGTGGGCAGCATGGCCATCCAGATCGCCAAACTCGCCGACGCGCATGTCGCAACAACCGCGTCGCCCGCCGGAGCCGACCTTGTGCGCTCCCTGGGCGCCGACGAAGTCATCAACTACCAAGAATGCAACCCGAGAAAGGTCCTTACCGGCTTCGACGTCGCGTTGGATCTGCTCGGCGGCGAGCACACTGCGGCCGCGATGCACATCCTCAAGCCGGGGGGGAGGCTGGTCTCACTGTCGGGTTCGCCGGAATCCAGTACCGAATTCAACTCTCGCAAAGCGAGCTTCATCGTGCGCGGCCTGCTCGCGGCCAATGCGATGCGAACCCTGCGCCGGGCACGACAACAGCGAGTCAGCTACCGATATCTGTTTATGAAGCCCGACCCGCGCCAACTCGATCACCTGCTGACGCTCACGGCGGCCGGGCAACTCACGGTGCCGGTCACCTCGACGGCACCTGCGGACCGGCTAGACGACCTGCTCGGCGAGCTTCAGCAAGGCCACGTGAAGGGAAAGCTGGTCGCGATCTGGTCGCCGTGACCCCCAGAGCGCACGCTGCCTATCTGACCAGTTGGTTACCACGAGCCCCACCGGAAGGGCAATGCCATGTTGAACGTCCCGAATGACCGCGGCTACACCATTGATCATGAATGGGTACTGGTCTCGCCGGGCGCCGGCCTGCCTTTTCACTACTCGCTACCGCAACTGGTGACCCTGCTCAGTGCCACACGCAGCTAAACGAAGGCCCAGCATGAACTGTACGGATTCCAGCCTCCTGGACCGCCCCCTCTCAGATCTTGATTCCGAGCTAGCCGCGGCGATCCGCGCCGAACTGGCGCACCAGCGCGGCGGATTGGACATGTCATCGCCGCCAAAGCCGTGGCCTTCAAGATGGCCGGACAGCTCGGGTTCATCGACCGTCCGCAGCGGGTGCTTTCCGGAGCGCGCATCATCGCTGAACGACTTTCACAATCTGACGTCCGACAGGCCGGAATCACTGTGCTCACCGGCGGCGCCGACGTGCACCTCGTGATGGTCGACCTGCGCGAAGCTGCCCTTGACGGGCAAGCGGGTGAGGACCGCCTGGCCGCGATCGGCATCATCGTCAAT
>CAZPZQ010000521.1:0-1914 GCA_964590745.1 uncultured Mycobacterium sp.
GCGCCGGCCGGGGCGAGGTGCAAAGCGTGCAACGTTCACTACTCGGCCAGGTGATGACGTCACAGCCGTGCCCGACCTGCCGCGGCGTCGGCGAGGTCATCCCGGACCCGTGCCACCAATGCGGCGGCGATGGCCGAGTCCGGTCGCGCCGGGAGATCAGCGTGAAGATACCGGCTGGCGTCGGCGACGGCATGCGGGTCCGACTGGCGGCCCAGGGCGAGGTGGGTCCGGGCGGTGGGCCGGCCGGCGATCTGTACGTCGAAGTGCATGAGCAGCCGCACCCCATCTTCGCCCGCGACGGCGACGACTTGCACTGCCACGTCTCGGTGCCGATGGTCGATGCGGCGCTGGGCACCACCGTGACGGTGGACGCCATTCTGGACGGGCTCACCGAACTCACCGTGCCGGCCGGCACTCAGCCCGGGGCGGTCATCACATTGCGCGGCCACGGCATGCCGCACCTACGGACCGGCGTACGCGGCAACCTGCACGCCCACATCGACGTCGTGGTGCCCGAACGGCTGGACAGCGCCGAGACCGAACTGCTACGGGAGCTGAAAAAGCACCGCCACCAGGAAGCTGCGGAGGTCCGCTCGGCGCATGCCGGTAGCGGCGGCGGGCTGTTCAGTCGGCTGCGTGAGACCTTCACCGGGCGCTAACCCCTCGCGTGGCCGGCCTGTTCTACGTCGACACCCTGCCTGACGTCGACCAATCCGTCAGCCTGCACGGTGACGACGGCTTCCACGCCGCCGCGGTGCGCCGGATCCGGCCCGGCGAGCAGCTGACCGTCGGCGACGGCGCCGGCCGGCTGGCCTGCTGTGCGGTACAGGACGTCGGGCGTGCCGGCCTGACCGCCCGGGTGGTGAGCCGCTGGGACGTCGCCCCGCCTTCGCCGCCGGTCACGGTGGTGCAGGCGCTGCCCAAGTCGGAGCGCTCCGAACTTGCCGTCGAACTGGCCACCGAAGCCGGCGCCGACCAGTTGGTGGCCTGGCAAGCAGCTCGCTGCGTGGCTCGCTGGGACGGCACTCGCGTCGACCGGGGGCTGCGGCGTTGGCGTGTGGTGGCCCGCGCCGCCGCCGCCCAGTCCCGGCGGGCGTACATTCCGCCGGTGACCGGGGTGCTGCCCACCGCGGCGCTGGCCGAGTGGACCGGCCAACAGGTCGCTGCGGGCACCGTCGTGCTGGCACTGCACGAGACGGCGACGGTCGGCTTGGCCGATGTTCCGGTGGCCGACGCGCCTTCGGTAGCGGTGGTGGTTGGCCCGGAAGGCGGCATCAGCGACGACGAGATCGTCGCATTGGCTGCCGCAGGCGCGGTCGCCGTGCGGCTGGGCCCGACCGTGCTGCGGACGTCCACGGCAGCTGCGGTCGCGCTGGGCGCGCTGGGCACGCTGACGACGCGCTGGCGGCCGAGTTAGCTCGCGAGTAGGTCGACCGCGAAATCCCGGAATCGCTGCTGCCGTGGTGGGCCGGCTCTGCGGGGGTTTACTCGAATGCTGTGCCCGGTCAGGGCCCGACGGTAGACTCAAAGCGAGACACGACCCCGGGTAGTGCGCCCAACGCGCAGAAGGCAGGCACCAGACACCACGTGACATCCCGCGAGACCAACACTGCGGCTCAGGTGCGCAGTAGCATCGATGTTCCACCCGACCTGGTTGTAGGCCTACTGGGTTCCGCCGACGAGAACCTGCGCGCGCTGGAACGCATGGTAGCCGCCGATCTGCATGTCCGCGGCAATACGGTCACCCTGTCCGGCGAGCCCGCCGACATGGCGCTGGCCGAGCGGGTGATCTCCGAACTGATCGCCATCGTGGCCGGCGGGCAGGTGCTGACCCCTGAAGCGATCCGGCACAGCGTGGCGATGCTGGTCGGTGACGGCCACGAGACTCCCGCCGAGGTGCTCACCTTGGACATC
>CAZPZQ010000522.1:0-1910 GCA_964590745.1 uncultured Mycobacterium sp.
TGCCGATGTAGTTGTGGTTGAGCATCCGGGCCTCTTCTTGGGCCAGGACGACAACCCGGCGGGCACGGTCGGTGAATCGTTCAAACATCGGTGGCTACCTGCTCTCCCTCGCCATCTCCCATACGGTCGGCTCAAAAACAGTCGGACCTACCTGCCATCCACTCTAATGGGCGGCCGCCCGAGTTGTACCCCGCCTGGGAGGCCCTGTGCTACGCACTAGATACACATACCCACGGCGGATCAAACCGACGCAAGACAGCAACGTCGGGAAATGACGAAACGTTCCGATACCGCCCTCCAGCGCGTTCGCTCGGAGTGAAAACGCGCCGTCCGTGTTTAGCGCTGGCGTTTCGCCTGCAATGCACCGGTCCGGAGCGGGACGGGACCCGGCCGGGTCAGGTGGCGGCGTGGAAAGCGTCGATGATGTCGGCCGGGATGCGGCCTCGGGTCGAGACGTTGTGTCCGTTCCGGCGCGCCCATTCCCGGATCGCGGCGCTTTGTTCCCGATCGATCGCGCCCCGGCGACCCGCGACAGAACGCCCGCGCCGCCGGCCACCGACCCGGCGGCCGGCGTCGGCCCATTTTTTCAGCTCGTCGCGAAGTTTCGCGGCATTCTTGGTCGAAAGATCAATCTCGTAGGTCACCCCGTCAAGCCCGAATTCAACCGTTTCGTCGGCGACACCTTCACCGTCGAAATCGTCAATCAACGTGACGGTCACTTTCTTCGCCATTGGCTCACCCCTGCGTTTCGCCCTGTGCACAAACTGTGGACAAGTCCCGGATTCAATGCTCCTGCGACTAATCTGCCATAGCAGCTTGAGTAATTCAACATCGGAGTATACGGGCAGTTCAGTTGCTAGGTGCGTCGAACAATGGGGAACAATACTGTCTCTCTAATTGACAGGCCTGTCAGGGCCATCAACAAGCGATCGATACCCATTCCGGTGCCGGTACACGGCGGCATCGCATACTCCATGGCAGTCAAGAAATCTTCGTCGAGCGTCATCGCCTCGTCGTCACCGGCCGCCGCGGCGCGAGCCTGGGCGGCGAATCTCGCCCGCTGCACCACCGGATCGATGAGTTCGGAGTAGCCGGTGGCGAGTTCGATGCCGCGCAGATACAAATCCCACTTCTCGGTAACTCCGGCGACACTGCGGTGCTGGCGAGTCAGCGGTGTTGTTTCCACCGGAAAATCCCGGACAAAAGTGGGCGCGCGCAGGTCACCGGCGACAGTGTGCTCCCACAACTCCTCAACCAGTTTGCCGTGCCCATAGCCGCGGTCATCCGGAACCGGCACATCAAGACGATCGGCGATGGTCCATAACCGCTCGGCCGGCGTCTCCGGAGTGATCTCTTCACCGAGCGCAACCGACAGCGATGGATACATTTGTATCGAAGTCCATTCACCGTCGATGTCATAGACACTGCCGTCCGGCAGGGACAGTTGTCTGGTACCGATCGCTTCGTCGGCGACCTCTTGAATAATCTCCCGGGTCGCCACTGCTGAATCATCGTAGGTGCCATAGGCCTGGTAGGTCTCCAGCATCGAGAACTCCGGCGAATGGGTGGAATCGGCGCCTTCGTTCCGGAACACCCGATTCAGTTCGAAGACCCGCTCGAAGCCACCGACAACACAGCGTTTCAAGAACAGCTCCGGTGCGATGCGCAGGTACAGGTCGGTGTCGAGCGCATTGGAGTGCGTGACGAACGGCCTGGCGGCGGCACCGCCGGCCAGCGTCTGCAGCATCGGTGTCTCGACCTCGACGAAGCCGCGCCGCTGCAGCGCGGCCCGTAGCGCACCGACGACGGCTATCCGCTGGCGAGCCACCAGTCGTGCCTCCGGACGGACGATCAAGTCGACGTAGCGTTGCCGAACCCGCGACTCCTCGCTCATCTCCTTGTGCGCGACC
>CAZPZQ010000523.1:0-1906 GCA_964590745.1 uncultured Mycobacterium sp.
GTGGCCTCGACGTCGGCTCGCCGTTTCAACACGCCAAAGCTGGAATCCTTTACGTCGCTGCGCATCTGCCGCCACCGGGCCGCGACGGCACCGGCTCTGTTGAACAGTTGACCGAGATCGCCGAACTGATCACCGCGGCCGGCGGACGCACTCTGGGACTGTTCTCCTCGATGCGGGCGGCACGTGCAGCCGCCGAGGCGATGCGCGAGGAGCTGCAAACCCCGGTGTTGTGCCAGGGCGATGATGCCACCGGAGCACTCGTTGCGCAGTTCAGCGCGGACCTCGCCACGTCGCTTTTCGGAACGCTGTCGCTGTGGCAGGGCGTCGACGTGCCGGGGCCGTCGCTGTCGCTGGTGCTGATCGACCGGATCCCGTTCCCGCGACCGGACGACCCGCTGCTTTCCGCCCGCCAGCGGGCGGTCACTGCCCATGGCGGCAACGGCTTTATGGCCGTCGCCGCCAGCCACGCGGGCTTGCTGCTGGCTCAGGGGGCAGGCCGCCTGCTCCGTCGAGTCGACGACCGCGGCGTGGTCGCGGTGCTCGACTCGCGGATGGCAACCGCGCGGTACGCCGGTTACCTGAAAGCCTCACTCCCGCCGTTCTGGTCGACCACCGATGCTGGTCGGGTGCGTGCGGCGCTGCAGCGGCTACGGTCAGCGACGGGTGGCGTGCATTGAGTCGCTCGTGGTATGCAGTTCGATTTATCGTCATACCGTAGCTAATACGATAGCTAGATTTCGCTACGCAGCCTCCGGCCCGGACATCCGGCGAACCGAGGCATGGAAAGCGGGTCTGAACGGCTCGCTAGGTGCGTCTCACCAGCAGCGATTGGAAGTCCCGACCAAAGGTTGCGATACCTGCTTCGGTTCAGAAAGTTCTTATGTAATGTGAGCCGCACACCCCGCCGCGATTCTCCATCGGAAGCAGGCATGACTCGGCAGCGCTGCCCCGACGACCGCAGGCCATCCCAGAAGGCCACGGCAAACCGCCGTCGAGGTCGAGCAACCGGCGCCGCCGCGTCGGTGGGAACGTTCCTGGCGTTCGGCCTGATTCCGCCGGCCACTGCGCCGACAGCCGACGCCGACGTCATCGACCTGCTCATCGATCCGGTCATTAATCCGGTCGCCGGGCTGTTGGCCGACCTGACCGATCCTGCCGCATGGGATGCCGTCTTCGAACCCACGGCCTGGGATGGATTCTTCGCGGGCTTGGCCGACCCGACCGGGTGGAATTTCAGTGATCTGAGTTCCGATTCCACCGGTGCGGGGTGGAGCGCTGCTGATGTGCCGGCGGCCATGTCCGCCAACGCATGGTTCAACCAATTCGTCTACCTGCCGATCCACGACAGCATCGAAGCCTGGATTCACAGCCCATCGGGGATGCAGTTCGGCGATTTCATCAACAGCGTGTCCGGCCTGTATCTGATCGGCGACGGTGCTGCCGGCACGGCAGCTCACCCCGACGGCGGGGACGGGGGCCTACTGTTCGGCGACGGCGGTGCCGCCTACCTCGGTGGTAACGGTGGCAATGCCGGGTGGCTGATCGGCAACGGCGGCGCCGCCGGGGCGGCGCCCGCTACTTATGACACAGCCGGTGCGTCGGCGTTTTCGGTGGCGTCCGGTGATTTGGGCCCGATTAACGGCGCCCCCGGGGTTGCCGGCAACGGCGCATTTTTGTTCGGCAACGGCGGCGCCGGCGGGGACGGCGCCGACGGCCAGTTCGGCGGCAACGGCGGTGATGGCGGCGCCGGCGGTGCCGCTGGCTTCTTCTGGGGCAACGGCGGCGACGGCGGCAAGGGCGGCGCCGGGTCGTTGAGCGGTAACGGCGGTGCCGGCGGCGCCGGCGGCGCCGGCGGGCTGTGGTTCGGCAGCGGCGGCAACGGCGGCAACGGTGGCGATGGCGGCAC
>CAZPZQ010000524.1:0-1902 GCA_964590745.1 uncultured Mycobacterium sp.
GGATTCCACCACGTCCGGATACAGCGTGCCCTGCACCAGGAACTCGATGCCCTGGTCTTGCTGGTCTTTGACGGCGTCTCGCACCGCGCCCTCGAATGCACGGATGAACTGCCGGCCGATGATCTTGCGCTTGCCCTCGGGGTCGGACACCCCGGCCAGCGCATCGAGAAAGGTCTCCGCGGCGTCGACAGTGACCAGGCGGGCACCGGTGGCGGTGACGAAGTCGTTTTGCACCTGATCGCGTTCACCGGCGCGCAGCAGCCCGTGGTCGACGAACACACAGGTCAACCGGTCGCCAATGGCCTGTTGGACCAGCGCCGCGGCCACCGCGGAGTCCACCCCGCCGGACAACCCGCAGATCGCATAGCCGTCGCCGATTTGGTCGCGCACTTGCTCGACCAGGGTCTCGGCGATGTGAGCCGTCGTCCACTCCGAGCCGATGCCGGCGAATTCATGCAGGAACCGGCTCAGGACCTTTTGGCCGTACGGCGTGTGCAGCACTTCCGGGTGATACTGCACACCGGCCAGCCGGCGAGTGCGCTGCTCGAACGCGGCCACCGCGGCGCCGGGCGTGCTGGCCGTCACCCGGAACCCGTCCGGTGCGACGGTGACCGCATCGCGGTGGCTCATCCACACCGGCTGTGATTGCGGCAGGCCGGCATGCAACTCGCCGCCGAGGACGGTCATCTGGGTGCGACCGTACTCGCTGGCGCCGGTGCGCTCGACGGTGCCGCCCAGCGCCTGCGCCATGGCCTGGAAGCCGTAGCAGATGCCGAACACCGGCAGGCCGAGGTCGAACAGCGCCGGGTCCAGTTGCGGTGCGTCGTCGGCGTAGACGCTGGCCGGCCCACCGGAGAGCACCAGCGCCAGCGGGTCGCGGGCCTTGATCTGCTCGACGGCGATGGCGTGCGGAACGACTTCGGAGAACACGTTGGCCTCGCGGACCCGCCGAGCGATCAGCTGAGCGTACTGGGCGCCGAAATCGAGCACCAGGACTGGGCGAGGAGTAGCCGATTGCATCGCAAACAGTCTAGTGGCGAGCGACGCCGCAACCGGGTACGCGCCGGCTCAGCTTGCCGTGTTGGCCGAGTCGGCGGGCGGCGACCAGCGCAGCTCACCGGGCGCCCCGGCGGGCACCACCGGGTTTTTCGGCGCGATCGGGTCCAACCGCCGGTACGGCTGGCCCTGCGCCGGCCGCAGGTCGGCTTCGCCGTTGTTCGGCCACAGCGAGGCGGCCCGTTCAGCCTGCGCGGCGATGGACAGCGACGGATTGACCCCGAGGTTGGCCGAGACCGCGGCGCCGTCCATCACCGCCAGTGTCGGGTAGCCGTACACCCGCTGGTAGGGGTCGATAACACCGTGCTCGGGGCTGTCGCCGATCACCGCGCCGCCGAGGAAATGCGCGGTCAGCGGGATGTTGAATAACTCGCCCCAGGTGCCGCCGGCCACCCCGTCGATCTTGGCGGCGATCCGGCGGGTGACCTCGTTGCCGACCGGAATCCAGCTCGGGTTGGGCTGGCCGTGGCCCTGCTTGCTGGACAGCCGGCGCCAGCCCAGTTTGCTGCGCTGGCGGAAGGTGGTGATGGAGTTGTCCAGGTGCTGCATCACCAGGGTGATCATGGTGCGTTCGCTCCACCGGCGCGGGTAGAGCAGCCGCAGGATCCGGCGTGGATCCTGGCGAGCCTGGCGCACCAACTGCCGCCAGCGGGGAACGTCGGTGCCGCCCGGCCCGGCCCCGTCGGTCATCAGCGTCTGCAGCAGACCCATCGCGTTGGAGCCCTTGCCGTAGCGGACCGGTTCGATGTGGGTGTCCGCGGTGGGGTGGATCGACGACGTGATCGCCACCCCGTGGGTCAGGTCCAGATCCGGGTCGACCGTCAGCCGGGCGGCTCCGACGATCGA
>CAZPZQ010000525.1:0-1896 GCA_964590745.1 uncultured Mycobacterium sp.
TGCTGCGGGCGCAAGGCACAGGCATGTACCTCGAACCCGACGAACTCCTCGACCTCGTGCGTCGCGGCGCCGACCTCGGCTGCCTGGAGGAGCTGGTCACCCTCGGCGACCGGCCCGAGACACGCTGGCCGGAAGCGCGGCAATGGCTGGAGGAACGGGGCTATGACGCCACCCTCTCCTATGTGCGGGCAATGGCGATCCGAGTGCTGGAGGAAACCGGATTGCTGCCGCACTTGAACCCCGGGGTGATGAGTTGGTCCGAGCTGTCACGGCTGAAACCGGTCGCGCCTTCCATGGGCATGATGCTGGAGTCCACCTCGCGGCGGCTGTTTGAAACCAGGGGCCTGGCCCACTACGGCAGCCCGGACAAGGACCCGGCGGTACGGATCCGCACGCTCACCGACGCAGGTCGATTGTCGATCCCCTTCACCACCGGGCTGCTGGTCGGCATCGGCGAGACACTGACCGAGCGGTCCGATACCCTGCACGCGATTCGCAAGGTACACAAGGAATTCGGACACATTCAGGAAGTGATCGTGCAAAACTTCCGGGCCAAGGAACACACCGCGATGGCGTCGACTCCCGACGCCGGCTTCGATGACTTCCTCGCCACGGTGGCGGTGGCGCGTTTGGTGCTCGGACCCAAGATGCGTATCCAGGCACCACCGAACCTGGTGTCCGCCGACGAGTGCCTGGCGCTGATCGGCGCCGGGATCGACGACTGGGGCGGAGTCTCGCCGCTGACGCCGGACCACGTCAATCCCGAACGGCCCTGGCCGGCGTTGGACGATCTGGCGGCGATCACCGATCGGGCCGGCTACGAACTGGTGCAGCGGTTGACCGCACATCCCGACTACGTCCAAGCCGGGTCGGCGTGGATCGACCCGCGGTTGCGTCCGCATGTCGCGGCGCTGGCCGACCCGGCGACAGGCTGGGCCCGCGACATCAACCCGGCCGGTCTGCCATGGCAAGAACCCGATGAGATGGAATCGGCCGGCCGGGTGGACCTGAACTCGACTATCGACACTGACGGGCGGACCACCGACGCCCGCAGCGACCTGGATACCGCATTCGGAGACTGGGAGTCGATTCGGGAGAAGATACGCGACCTGGCCGCTCGGGCTCCGGAGCGCATCGACACCGACGTGCTGGCGGCGCTGCGGTCAGCCGAACAGCACCCGGACGGGTGCTCCGACGACGAATACCTGGCGCTGGCCACCGCCGATGGTCCGGCCTTGGATGCGGTTGCCGCACTGGCAGATTCACTGCGCCGCGACATTGTCGGCGACGACGTGACATTCGTGGTCAACCGTAACATCAACTTCACCAATATCTGCTACGTCGGTTGCCGATTCTGCGCGTTCGCCCAACGCAAAGGCGATCCCGACGCTTACTCGCTGTCCAATGAAGAAGTGGGCGAGCGGGCGTGGGAGGCGCACCTGGCCGGGGCCACCGAGGTGTGCATGCAGGGCGGAATCAATCCGGATCTGCCGGTCACCGGCTACGCCGACCTGGTGCGCGCCGTCAAGGCGAGGGTGCCGTCCATGCATGTGCACGCGTTCTCTCCGATGGAGATCATCAACGGCGTGACCAAAAGCGGGCTCAGTATCCGTGACTGGTTGACCAGTCTGCGCGACGCGGGCCTGGACAGCATCCCGGGCACGGCTGCGGAGATCCTCGACGACGAGGTGCGCTGGGTGCTGACCAAAGGCAAGCTGCCCGCCGCACTGTGGATCGAGGCGATCACCACCGCGCACGAAGTGGGTCTGCCGTCGAGTTCGACGATGATGTACGGTCACGTCGATTCACCACGGCACTGGGTCGGCCACCTGCGGGTGTTGCGGGACATCCAGGACCGGACCGGTGGTTTCACCGAGTTCGTACCGCTGCCGTTCG
>CAZPZQ010000526.1:0-1894 GCA_964590745.1 uncultured Mycobacterium sp.
CGGTGCCCTGCACCTCCACCAGGGTGCCGGTGTCGGTGGCGACGACGTTCATGTCGACCTCGGCGCGGGCGTCCTCGGGGTAGGGCAGGTCGACTCGGATTCGACCGTCGACCACGCCGACGCTGACCGCCGCGATTGCACACGACAACGGCCGGGGATCGGTCAGTTTGCCGGCGGCCGACAAATACGTGACAGCGTCCGCCAGGGCGACATAGGCGCCGGTGATCGCCGCGGTACGGGTGCCGCCGTCGGCTTGCAACACATCGCAGTCGATGGCGATGGTGTTCTCTCCGAGTGCGGCCAGGTCGATGCAGGCACGCAGCGAGCGGCCGACCAGCCGGCTGATCTCCTGGGTGCGCCCGCCGATGCGGCCCTTCACCGACTCCCGATCCGACCGGGTGTGGGTGGCTGCCGGCAGCATCGCGTACTCTGCGGTCAACCAGCCTTGCCCCGACCCTTTACGCCAGCGCGGCACTCCATCGACGACGCTGGCGGCGCACATGACCCTGGTATTGCCGAACTCGACCAGCACCGAACCGGCCGGATAGGCGGTGAACCCGCGGGTGATAACGACCGGCCGCAGTTCGTCGTCGAGGCGGCCGTCTTCTCGTTTGGTCACGCGCCAACCCTAACGGGTGGACTCTCACGTCCGGCGAATGTCGAACGTCTCGCCGCACGCCACCGCGCGTACCGGACCCTCGAATTCGGCTTTGGCCTCGCTGATCACGTCCTCGGCCGCGGTCCACGGCGGGATATGGGTGAGCAGTAGTTCGCGCACCTGGGCCGCCGTGGCTGCCCGGCCGGCTTCGGTGCCGGACAGGTGCAGGTTGGCCGGACGCTGGTCGGAGTGCGTCCACGATGCCTCACACAAAAAGACGTCGGCATCCCGGGCCAGCTCGACCAATGTGTCGCAGGAACCGGTGTCGCCGCTGTAAACCAGTGCGGCACCGGATAAATCGGTGATCCGCAGGCCGTATGACTCGGTCGGATGGCAGACCACTTTCGGCACCACGGTGAGGGTTCCGATCGTGACCGGTTCATCGGCGACCCAATGGTGCAGATCGAAGATGTCGGTGAAGTCGTCGATTTCTCCGCCGTACGGCGAGGATGCCGCGCCCAGCCGCGACCAGGTGTCGCTCGGGCCGTACATGAGTGCCTTACCGACGGGTGGCGAGGGGTGGTAGCGCCGCCATACGAACAGTCCGGGCAGGTCCAAGCAGTGGTCAGCATGCAGGTGCGACAACAGCACATGCACCGAACCGGGATCGATATGCCGTTGCAGCGTGCCGAGCACCCCCCCGCCGAAGTCGATGACCAACGGCGGCGTGTCCGGCGCCTGCAGCAGGTAACCCGATGCCGGTGAATCCGGACCCACAACACTGCCGGAACAACCCAGCACGGTCAGTCGCACGGTACCTACTGTGCCACGTCCGCCGATACGCCGGTGAAGACCGGCAAAGTTAACGAACCGGGGAGTGCCGCTCGACTTGCTGAACCCCGGCAATAGCGGGACCCAAAAACCGAGTAGCCAGACGGGTAAACGCATCCGGGTCACCGGTGGCCTCGAATATCCGAGTGGCGGGCCCCGTTTCATGGGGTCGCAGCAGGTCCAACTCGGTCAGCACGCGGACCAGTTCCTTTGCCGTCTCCTCGGCGCTCGACACCAACGTCACCTGCTCACCCATCGCCAACTGGATCAGCCCGGACAGCAGCGGATAGTGGGTGCAGCCGAGCACCAGGGTGTCCACTGCGGCCTGCTGCAGTGGCTCCAGGTAGCCCTGGGCCAGACCAAGCACCTGGCGCCCGCTGGTGACGCCGCGTTCGACGAAGTCGACGAACCGCGGGCAGGCCACCGCGGTGATCTCGGTGTCGCGGGCGGCGGCGAACGCGTCCT
>CAZPZQ010000527.1:0-1893 GCA_964590745.1 uncultured Mycobacterium sp.
CGCGGTGGCGAAGTCCGGCTCGTCGGGCGATGGGTGGATGCAGTACACCGGGCACGCGAAGACACACGATGCATCGTTACAGCACGCCTGGGTAATAACGTGCGGCATGGCGACGGGTTCGGGGTTAGGCGGCCGAAACCGGAGTCAGGTGCGCCCGCCGCGGCTGGCTGCGGTACCGCGACGGCGCGCCGTCGATCTTGCAGATCCGCCACACCAGCTTGGCGACCGGGTTCATCAGACCGGTGTCCTGGCAGAGCATTCGTACGTCGGCGAACATGTCGCTCAGCAGCCGCCGGGCATCGGGTGAACCAAAGAAGACTTCTTTGCGCACCTGCCGCGGAATGCCGAACTCCTGCCAGAACGCCTTCGGCGGAACGACGATCGCCGAGCACAGCACCCGCATGACCACCGGAACGTACAGCGACAACCAGAATCGCTTGCGCCGCGGCAGGTGCGGAACGCGCTTGTTGAGGTATTCGTGGGCGAACGAGATGTGTCGCGCTTCTTCGGCCACATGGATAGCCATCACCCGTTCCATGATCGGGTGCAGCGTCTTGCCTTCGCGCAGAATGTCCTTCTGGGTGTGGTCGATCGGCTCCTCACCGGCGAGAATGCCGAACCAGAACGGAATCGGCAATGGACCGGCGACCAGCGGGATCAACGGGGAGAGCCATTTCAGCAGCCGAGGCATGCCGGGAACGTCGGCCCCGATGTGGTTCACCATCTCCTGAAACATCAGGGTGTGGTTGCCTTCTTCGATCGCCTCGTGCAGGCAGTACCGGTATTCCGGGGAGCCGTTAGGTACCCAGAAGGCGTAATTCATCAGCCCGCGGATCAGGATGGATTCGAAGTGCAGCCCGACCTTGGCTACGTTGGCCTGCCGCCACATCCCGATCTTGATCTGCCGTTCTTGCGATTGCGCCTGATACCACGGGTGATGGCCAAGCGGGTCGGTAGCCGGCAAAATCCAGCGCGGGTCGTTGTCGGTGACGGTGAACTCCGGTGAATTCCAGTCGATGTCGGTGTAGGGGTTGAAATTCCGCCGAACCGACCCTTCCGACAGCGTGGTGAGCATGTCGACATAGCGTTTGTCGTCAGTCACCTCCATGTTTTTTCGCCAACGACGCACCAGGCGGGTCCGCGGCTGTTTGAGAGCCATCCCGAGACACCTCCAACGGATTACCTTCAAGCTTTACATTCAAACCGGGTATGTACAACGGTACCGCAGGTATCGAGTACCCGTCTAGGGACGGATTACGCATGGTGATTGCAATCGAGATACCACCTCAACTGTGACCTGGACCACCCAGTGAGGTGGCCTCCAGCGGACCGCCGGCCGCTGTTTACCCTAGTTGTCATGCCTGAGCAGCTCACGATTCCGGAATCGATCAAACCCAGCGACGGCCGGTTCGGTTCCGGACCGTCGAAAGTCCGCGCCGCACAGTTGCAGGCGCTGGTCACCACCGCCGCCGGGCTCTTCGGCACCTCGCACCGGCAGGCGCCGGTCAAAGACCTGGTCGGCAGGGTCCGCAGCGGCTTGCGGGAGTACTTCTCGGTGCCTGACGAGTACCAGGTGGTCCTTGGTAACGGCGGCGCCACCGCGTTCTGGGACGCCGCGGCGTTCGGTCTGATCGACCAGCGGTCGCTGCACCTCAGCTATGGCGAGTTCAGCTCGAAGTTCGCCTCCGCGGTGAAAAAGAACCCGTTCGTCGGCGACCCCGTCGTCGTCATGGCCGATCCGGGCAGCGCGCCGGAACCGGTGGCCGACCCGTCCGTCGATGTGATCGCCTGGGCCCACAACGAGACATCCACCGGCGTCGCGGTCCCGGTGCGGCGGCCCGACGGTGCCGGGGGGGCGTTGATCGTCATCGACGCCACGTCCGGCGCCGGCGG
>CAZPZQ010000528.1:0-1881 GCA_964590745.1 uncultured Mycobacterium sp.
CTGTTGCAGCAGGAGTCCGGCACCACCCGGCCGATCGACCCGTGGGGCGGCTCGTACTACGTGGAATGGTTGACCCATGAATTGGCCAGCCGGGCCCGCACGCATATCGCCGAGGTGGCTGAACGCGGCGGAATGGCCCAGGCCATCAGTGACGGCATCCCCAAACTGCGCATCGAAGAGGCCGCTGCGCGAACCCAAGCCCGCATCGACTCCGGGCGGCAGCCGGTGATCGGCGTGAACAAATACCGCGTCGATGAGGATCAGGCGATCGAGGTGCTCAAAGTCGAAAACCATCGGGTCCGCGCCGAGCAACTGGCCAAACTGGAGCAGCTGCGCGCCGAGCGGGACCAGACCGCCTGCACCGCGGCATTGGCCGAGCTGACCCGAGCCGCCGCTACGGCCGGACGCACGGATGGGCCCGCCGCCAAGGGGCTGGGCAACAATTTGCTGGCGTTGGCTATTGAGGCGGCGCGTGCTAAAGCCACCGTGGGAGAGATCTCCGACGCGCGGGAGAAGGTGTACGGACGCCACCGGGCGGAGACCCGTACCATCGCCGGCATCTACCGCGACGAAGCCGGGGGAGTAGGAGGTGCCGGCATCACCCCACTTGGCGCGGCCACCGAGCTGGTGGAAAAGTTCGCCGAAGCCGACGGGCGTCGACCCAGAATCCTGGTCGCCAAGATGGGTCAGGACGGGCATGACCGTGGCCAGAAGGTGATCGCGACCGCGTTCGCGGACATCGGGTTCGACGTCGACGTCGGCGCGCTGTTCTCCACCCCCGAAGAGGTGGCCCGTCAGGCCGCCGACAACGATGTGCATGTGATCGGGGTGTCGTCGCTGGCCGCGGGACACCTGACCCTGGTGCCGGCCCTGCGCGACGCGCTGGCCGCAGTGGGCAGGCCGGACATCATGATCGTGGTCGGCGGGGTGATCCCGCCCGGCGACTTCGACGAGTTGTACGCCGCGGGCGCCACCGCGATCTTCCCACCGGGCACGGTCATCGCCGACGCCGCCATCGACCTGGTGAAAACCCTCGCCGATCGGCTCGGCTACGACCTGAAATAGATGGCTGCCAACCTCGACAGCGCTGACAGCGTCGACGGCGGCATCGCCGAGTTGGCGACAGCGGTGCGCAGCGGTGACCGCTCGGCACTAGCCCGAGCTATCACGCTGATCGAGTCGACCCGCGCCGATCACCGCGAACACAGCCAGCAGTTGCTGCTGGCCTTGCACCCGGCGGCGGGAAACGCTCAGCGGGTAGGCATTACCGGAGTGCCGGGCGTGGGCAAGTCGACGGCGATCGAAGCGCTGGGGATGCACCTGGTCGACCGGAGACGTCGGGTGGCGGTGTTGGCCGTCGACCCGTCGTCGACGCGGACCGGCGGATCAATCTTGGGCGACAAGACAAGGATGCAGCGGCTATCCGCCCACCCGGATGCCTACATTCGGCCGTCGCCGACCTCCGGCACCCTGGGCGGAGTGACCAAGGCCACCCGGGAGACCATCGTGCTGCTGGAAGCGGCCGGGTTCGACGTGATCTTGATCGAAACAGTCGGAGTCGGCCAGTCCGAGGTGGCGGTGGCCAACATGGTGGACACCTTCGTGTTTTTGACCCTGGCGCGCACCGGCGACCGTCCGTGCGTGCTGGACGCCCAGAGCTATCTGGTCGACTTCTACCGGTCGTTCGGCTTCACTGTCGTCGGTGCGGAGTACCTCGAGGACGGCATTCCCCATGTGCCAATGCGCCGATAAAGCGACAAATTGTCACAGGCCGCTCCGGGCGCGACCGCCCTGCCATTTATACCGGTGAGCGCGACGGTACCGACTGCCGGCACAATGGCGGTCATGCCCTCCATCGCCCCACCCGCCCGCCGGCCCGCC
>CAZPZQ010000529.1:0-1874 GCA_964590745.1 uncultured Mycobacterium sp.
GAACCCGCGTTCTCAGCTTGGGAAGCTGATGTTCTGCCATTGAACTACATCGGCACTGGTGCAACCGCAGGTTAGCATCCTCGCCAAGCCGGCTAGCGGGAGCGGATACGCTCTTCGGGTGCTGCTCTCCGACCGCGACCTGCGGGCCGAAATCACTGCCGGGCGGCTGGACATCGACCCGTTCGACGACGCGCTGGTACAGCCGTCCAGCGTTGATGTCCGCCTGGACAACCTGTTCCGAGTGTTCAACAACGCCCGCTACACCCACATTGATCCCGCACAGCAGCAGGACGAGCTGACCACCCTGGTCGAACCTGTTGCCGGGGAGCCCTTCGTGTTGCATCCCGGTGAATTCGCGCTGGGGTCCACGTTGGAGCGGTGCACCCTGCCGGATGATCTGGCCGGACGGTTGGAGGGTAAATCGTCGTTGGGACGGCTGGGCCTGCTGACCCATTCCACGGCGGGGTTCATCGACCCGGGGTTCTCCGGCCATATCACCCTGGAGCTGTCCAACGTGGCAAACCTGCCGATTACGTTGTGGCCGGGGATGAAGATCGGCCAACTGTGCCTGCTGCGGCTGACCAGCCCGGCCGAGCATCCGTACGGCAGTATCCGGGTAGGGTCGAAATATCAGGGTCAGCGCGGCCCGACGCCGTCGCGTTCCTATCAGAACTTCATCAAGTCCAGCTAGCCGTCAGGCATACCCGCGCGAGCAGCGCTGCGGCGCTGGTGAGTTCTCCGGGGGGAGGTTGTTGTGGACGTTGTGCTCGGGATGTCGATGGCACCTTCGACGATCCGCATGGTGTTGATGGAAGGCGAAGACGCGGACGGGCTCACCGTCGACCAGGACGATTTCGACGTCGACGGCGGTGACGATCAGGTGCCGGACCAGGTGGTGTCGGCGATTCTGGGGACTCGGGAAAGCGCGCGCCAGGGCGGCTATCAGCTGAGCTCGACCGGCGTGGCATGGAGCGATCCAACCCAGGCGACCGCCCTGCGGAATGCATTGATCAGCCACAAAATCGAAAACGTCATGTTGGTCTCGGTGTTTTTGGCCGCGGTGGCGCTGGCCCAGGCGGTCGGCAACCAAACCCACCAGCCCCGAACCGGCCTGTTATTCATCGAACCGGATTTCGCCACCTTCGCCGTGGTCAGCGCCACCGACGGCTCGCTCTCCGAGGTCACCCGGCGGCTGCTGCCGGTCAAAGATGACCGCGCGGTGGCGGCGCTGACCGCGATGGTCGCCACGGTGGATCGGCTGGCTGCACCGCCGGACGGGGTGCTGGTGGTGGGTTCAGGCGTTGACGTCGCCATGGTCAAGCCGGTGCTGGAGCAGGCCAGCCCGGTTCCGCTCAGCGTGCCCGAGGAACCGGAGATGGCGCTGGCCCGCGGGGCTGCCTTGGCGAGCGCGCACGCCCCGCTGTTTTCGTCGTCGACGCAGGCGCTGGCGTGGGCGCAGGACCCAGGCACCGGCGCCGCCGGCGCCAGCCTGTCCAGTCTCGAATACGGTTACGTCCCGGGCGCACCGGTCGACTACGACGTCACCCGTGACGACGCCGCGCTGGCCTACAGCGCCGTCCCACCCGGCCCGGACAGCAGCGGCTACCTGCCCCCGGTGGACGCGGCCATGCTCGCAGACCACCCCCGGCTCGTCGACTCTCGGCTGCTGGACTTCGGCGCCGGGATGGACCAGCACGACCGCAAGCCATTCCTGGTCACCGGCAGCGTGCTCGCGACGCTGTTCGTCGTCGGCGTGGTGACCCTGGTGATCACGTTGGCGGTCAACATCCGACCGAACGGTGGGCACCGACCCGACGTTCGAGCTAACGTGGTCACCCACGGTCATCAGCCACCGCCGCCGCCGAAAGCGAACG
>CAZPZQ010000530.1:0-1870 GCA_964590745.1 uncultured Mycobacterium sp.
CCGCAGCACACCGGTCTGACGCAGCAGTGCATGCAGGGCGACCAGCGGCCACAGGTCATCTTCGAGGCTGGCTGGCCGGCCTAGTGGGTGCCAGTCGGGGCGGCGCTGCTGCATCGCCTGCACCACCGATCTCGGTAGCCGTCCACCCGGGGTGAGCTTGATGCCGTCGGCAACCACATCGACCAGCAGCCGCACCGATTCGGGTGGCTCGCCGACAACCCAGCGCACCCGCTGATCGGCGTGGGCTCGATCAAACGGGTGCAGCCGGTTGCCGACCCAGGTGCTCATCGATTCGTGTTCGGGGTGTGCGGGGTCGCCGAGCGCCTCGACCAACTCCGTATAGCCACCCGGCCCACCGCAATCCTCGGGCGGACAGGTGCCATGGCCGTCCACGCATCCCGGTCTCGCATCACCGGGCCCGAGCACCTCGACGTCGTGTTCCCAGCCGTCGCCGAAGTCGTAGTGGTACTCGAACTCGGCACCCAGATCGGCCAGGCTGGCGCCGGCCTCGTCGATCTGGTCGTCCGGGAGCACCTCCACGCCGGGAAGCTCCATCCCGTAGGTCGCCTCCGGTGTGACGAAGTGGTGCAGATGCGAGTTGGTCCACCCGATCGCGACCTGCAGCAGATCGTTCAGTTCCGGCAGGGTGGCCGCCGCGGGCACGTCCAGTACTCGCGCCACCGCCGGTTCGACGTAGCGCAGCGTCACCCGCAGCCGGGTGGTCTTCACGATCGCCCGGTCTCGGCGGAAAACGGTGCCGCGCAGCACTTTTTGTACTTGCGGCCGGACCCGCACCAGCACGGCTCATTGCGGCCAGGCGGAAAGCGCACCACGCCGGGATCGCCCACGGCGGCCAGGTGGGCGGCGTAGGCTGCCCGAGCGTCGGCAGAGTCCGGCTCATAGCTGTGCTCGACGCACCACTCGGTGAACGGCTGCACTCGAACCGGTGCCACGGCCAGGCCGGGGGCTCCTCGTCCGGCGTGCTCGATCAGCTTCTGTTGCATTTCCCGGCAGTACCGATCGTGCGGCAGCGGGCCGTCGGGACCGTTCAGCAGCTCGCTGCCGGCGAAGCCCGGCCACAGCGCCAGCGCGCGTTCGTAGTCGCCGGCGGGAAACCAGGCCAGTGCCACCGCATCGAGGAGACTACGGTTCGGATCGGCTGCCGGAGTTGATCCGACGGGGGCCGTCCGTGACGGCCGGGCGTTCTTGGGGTGACCCTGGGACTGTGTCGCCTGCTCCTGCAGTTCGTCGGCGGACCGGCCCAGGTGGTCCAGGCTGGCCTGACGCAAGTCGGCCAGTTGGGCCACCAGCCGTTCCGGGTCGCCGGTGCGCAGTGCCAGCCGCAGCCCGTCGGTCAACCAGCCCAGCGCCACCTCGTGCTCGCCGATGTCGGCGTACTCCAGGCCGGCGTTGTTGTACACCCACACGTCGTCGGGGGTGTCGGCCAACACCGCCGCCCAGATTGGCTCCGCCTCATCGACTCGCCCCGCCCGCATCAAGACCTCGGCACGCAGGCACCGCGAATCGGGTCGCATTTCGATCCCGGCGGCGATTGCGGCATCGACCACCGCCAGTGCATCGTCGTAGCGGCCCAGTTTCTGGTACTGCTCCGACAGGTCCAGCCGCAGCCCGTCCACGTCGAGCATCTCGACGACCGTTGGGTCGGTGCCGGCGGCCCTGATCACCCGCTCCAGCACCGCGACGTACCGGGCGACATCCTGGGTACGGGCAGCCTCAGCGGTTTCCAGTTCACGGAGTAGATCAGCGGCGAGACTCATTGCCTGCATCCTGCCGTATCGCTCTGCCTGCCCGCTCAGCCGGTCGACTCCACCGCCTGGGCCATCTTTCGTGCCAAGCCAGATGTCGAGGC
>CAZPZQ010000531.1:0-1870 GCA_964590745.1 uncultured Mycobacterium sp.
CGGTCGTCGAGGCTGTCCCACGGCCGCACGGTGTCCAGCGCCGGCCACGGCAGGCCGCCGGTACTGGTGGCGTCCGAATACGGGTTGACCGGGGATAGTTCGGTCTCCGGCGGCACCAGGCCGAGTTTCTTCTGGTTCGCCAGCACGACGTCTCGGTAGCGTTCGTAGCCCATGTCGAAGCGTCCGGCGTAGCGATCCGCCCACTCGGCGAAGACGTGATGCGGGGCGTGCCCGGCGCCCGGGCAGACGTACCCGAACCACGGCTTGTCCGGCGCGATGGTCTTGGCGTCGCGAATGAATTCGATTGTCCGGTCGGCGATGTCCTTGGACAGGTGGTAGCCGTCCTCGGGGGTGCCCGGCGGTTCGACGGGATGGTTGTCATAGACCAGATCGGGATACCACTGGTTGGTTTCACCGCCCATGAAGCCGTAGAACCGCTCGAAGCCTCGCGACGTGGGCCAGTGCCGTTTGCTGGCAGCCAGGTTCGACTCCTCCAATGGAGTGAGGTGCCACTTGCCGACACAGAACGTGTTCCAACCTCGTTCGGCGAGTACCTCGGACAGCAACGCCGTCTCGAATGGAATGCGTCCGTTGCAGTTCGGGAAGCCGTCGGTGAACTCTTCGATGGTGGCCATCCCGACGCTGGTCGGATTGCGGCCGGTCAGCAGCGCAGCCCGGGTCGGCGAACACAGCGCGCTGGTGTGGAATTGGGACAGCCGGATACCCCGCTCGGCGATGCGGCTCATCGCCGGCATGTCGACCAGGCCACCGAAACAATCCCAGGTGGCGATACCGGTGTCGTCCCAGACGATGTAGAGCACGTTGGGCGCGCCGTCGGGTGCGGTCGGCGCTGCGAACGGGCCCCAGTCCGGCTCGGAGTCTCGAATGTCGAGCGCGATCTTGCCCTGAAATTCCGTCGTCACCGCCCGGAGATTACCGGTTCCCCCGCGCGAGCAGACGCAAAAGCCCCCGACACGCCGCGCCTGCGGGGGCTTTTGCTCCGGGCACCTCCCGCTTGTGGGGGACTGCTCGGCGAAAGCTACTTGGCTTTCTCCAGGATGTTGACCAGCCGCCAGCGCTTGGTCGCCGACAGTGGACGTGTCTCCATCAGCGACACCCGGTCGCCGATGCCGGCGATGCTGTCTTCATCGTGGGCCTTCACCTTTTTGGTCGTGCGAATGATCTTGCCGTACAGCGGGTGACGCACTCGGTCTTCCAGTTCGACCACGATGGTCTTCTGCATCTTGTCGCTCACCACGTAGCCGATGCGGGTCTTGCGTCGGCCCCGCGGCTTGGGGGTGCGCGGAGTGCGCTTCGGACCCTTCTCCTGGCCGGCTGAGTCTCTCGGGGTGGTGGCCCCGGCTTTCGGGGTGGCCTTTGCTTTCGGAGCCGCCTTCGCCGTTGCTTTAGCCTCTGCCATTACCCTTCCTCACCTTCAGAACCATCCGGCCCGGACGCCAGACCTAGCTCGCGTTCGCGCAACACTGTGTAGACGCGCGCGATTTCCCGACGCACCGTGCGGAGCCGGCGATTGTTGTTGAGCTGCCCGGTCGCCATCTGGAAGCGCAGGTTGAACAGCTCTTCCTTGGATTCACGCAGTCGCTCAACCAACTCGTCATCGGTGAGCTCGCGCAGTTCGCCAGCGGAAATCCCCACTGCCATCAGAACTGCTCCTCTCGAGTAACGATGCGCGCCTTGATCGGCAACTTGTGTATCGCCCGGGTCAGCGCCGCGCGGGCCACCGCGTCGTTGGGGTAGCTCAGCTCGAACAGGATCCGTCCGGGCTTGACGTTGGCCACCCACCACTCCGGTGACCCCTTGCCGGAACCCATCCGGGTCTCGGCCGGCTTCTTGGTCAGCGGGCGGTCCG
>CAZPZQ010000532.1:0-1857 GCA_964590745.1 uncultured Mycobacterium sp.
CAGGCCGGCATGACGCTGCTCGACGTCGGCTGCGGTTGGGGGGCGACGCTGCAGCGCGCCGTGCAGAAATACGACGTCAACGTCATCGGGCTGACCCTGAGCAAAAACCAGGCGGTGCACGTGCAGAAGTCTTTCGACCAGATGGACAGCCCCCGCAGCCGACGGGTGCTGCTGGAAGGTTGGGAGAGCTTCGACGAACCGGTCGACCGGATCGTGTCCATCGGCGCGTTCGAGCACTTCGGCTACGAGCGCTACGACGACTTTTTCGCAATGGCCCACCGGGTGCTGCCCGACGACGGCGCCATGCTGCTGCACTCGATCACCGTGCTGCAGTATCAGCAGTTCATCGACCGCGGATTGCCGCTGACCATCGACGATGCCAAGTTCACCAAGTTCATCCTCACCGAGATCTTCCCGGGCGGTCGGCTGCCGTCGATCGAGCAGGTGGAAGAGCGTGCCACCAGCGCCGGCTTCACCGTGGCGGCGATCCAGTCGTTGCAGCCGCACTACGCCAAGACCCTGGACTACTGGGCGGAGGCGCTGCGGGCGCACCAGAGCGAGGCGATAGCACTGCAATCCGACGAGGTCTACCAGCGGTACATGAGGTACCTGACCGGCTGTGCGAAGCGGTTTCGGCTTGGCTACATTGACGTAAACCAGTTCACCCTGCAGAAGTAACCACGGCTCCGGCACGGCGCGTCGGTGTGTTTCAGCCCTATCCGCCGCCCGGTATGCTGCAACCGTCGTCGACGCTGACCCCCATCAGGCAATGCATGCGATGACGACACGGTGTGACCAGGAAGGCAGTCACGGGAGGTGGTGGAGAAAACGATGGAAGCCCCCGGGGCGCGAGTCAATTTCGCAAACATCCAGGCTCATTACGACATCTCTGACGATTTCTTTGCGCTGTTCCAGGACCCCAGTCGGACTTACAGCTGCGCGTACTTCGAGCCGCCGGACGCCACCCTGGAGCAGGCCCAGCTGGCCAAAGTGGACCTCAACCTGGACAAACTGCAGCTGCAGCCGGGCATGACGCTGTTGGACATCGGCTGCGGCTGGGGTGCCACGATGAAACGCGCCATCGAGCGCTACGACGTCAACGTGGTGGGTTTGACGCTGTCGAAGAACCAGCACGCCTACTCCCAGCAGTTATTGGACGGGATTGACACCGACCGCTCGCATCGGGTGCTGTTGCACGGCTGGGAGGAATTCCATCAGCCGGTCGACCGGATCGTCTCGATCGAGGCGTTCGAGCACTTCGGCTTCGAGCACTACGACGACTTCTTCAAGAACTGCTTCGACATCCTGCCCGACGACGGGCGGATGACCATTCAGAGCAGCGTCAGCTTCCATCCCTACGACTTGCACGCGCGCGGCAAGAAGCTGACGTTCGAAACCGCCCGGTTCATCAAATTCATCTTGACCGAGATCTTCCCGGGCGGACGGCTGCCGACCACCGAGATGATGGTGGAACACGGCGAAAAGGCTGGCTTCACCGTTCCGGAGGCGATCTCGCTGCGCCCGCACTACATCAAAACCCTGAAGACCTGGGGCGACGCACTGGAAGCCCATCGGGACGAGGCCATCGCCATCACCTCCGAACAGGTCTACGACCGCTACATGAAGTACCTGCGCGGCTGCGAGTACTACTTCACCGACGAAGGCCTCGACGTCAGCTTGGTCAGCTACGTCAAGGATGCCGCGTAGGTCCACGGCGGTCAGTGGGCCGGTTTACTCCGAGGCGAAGTTGCGGGTGACCGACGGATCGACCGGGATGCCGGGGCCGGTGGTCGTCGACACGGTGATCTTCTTCAGATAACGGCCTTTGGACGACGACGGCTTGAGCCGCAGCACCTC
>CAZPZQ010000533.1:0-1844 GCA_964590745.1 uncultured Mycobacterium sp.
CTAGCGTCGGGACTGTGCTCGGGTAGCACAATTCACCTATCCACAGGCGGCGGCCAACCGGGTTGAGTGTGCGTTGACGGCGTTGAGTGTGTGTTGAGGGCGGTCCCGCGGCGAAATTACCGCCCTGGGCGCACACTCAACGCCGGGCGGACAGCAGCGCGTCGAGCACGTCGACGAACTCCCGGGGACGCGCCGGGGTGAACGCGGGACGCGGCCATCCCGGTACGTCCAGGGTGATCAACGTCGACTTCAGCGGTCGATGGATATCCAGCGGAAGCCAGCGCCGCAGATCCGAACTGCCCCAGAGCCGGAACCGCTGGATGAACAGACCCAACGGCTCGACGTGGTAACCGCGCACCGCGCTCAGCGGAATGACTTTCGACGTTCCGGACGGAAAGTGGTAGCGCCGCAGGGTGATCGCTTCGCGATCGAGCTGGATGACGCCGTCGTCATACGAACCGGGTCCTGGAGCAGTCACAGCTTTTCGGACCGCAGTTCGTGGCCTTTGGCGGTCAGGCACCGGCCGGTCTCCAGATCCCACTGCCAGCCGTGCTGATTGCAGGTCAGCGTGGTGCCGTCCACGACGCCGAACTTGGACAGGTCGGCCTTCATGTGCGGGCAGCGGCGCTGGACCTTCCAGTCGCCCAGGGTGATGGTCGCCGTGTCGTCATGGGACTCGCCGAACCATCCGTCGGCGTAGACGATCCGGTCGTCGGTCAAGCATTTGAAGAAGGTGTAGAGGTACTCGTTGTAGCCGCCCACCCGCCAGGCGGTGAACCGGGTGGACAAGAAAATCGTGTTGACCCAGTCGGGTTCGTTGTCGCGTAGCACGGCGCGGACCAGCTCGGGCGGGATGGCGAAACCGTAACGGAATTTCTCGTCCGAAATAGGTTCGCGCACCATCCGTTTGGGAAAGTCCAACACCACCGTCTCGGTGTGGCCGGCGCCGTTGAGCACCAACTCGACCGGATAGCCGATGCCGTCGCTGATCTCGTTGCTGCGACGCATGATCGGTTCGAACAGGCTGCGCAACGGCTCGAGCAGCGGCTCACCGGCGGCCGGCGGCCAGGTTGCCTTCTCCGCGGCCAGCACCGGTGCCATCCGGTCGGCGTAGTCGGCGATGTAGGCGGCTTTGCCGGTGGTGAAGATCGCTTCCACTTCGTCGGTGGGCATGGGATGGCTCAGCGAATTCAGCTGTGCCCCGGTGAAGTCCGCGACCGAGCCGGGGACCATCAGCAGGCCGCCGTCGTGCCCGTGTTTGCCCAACTGGTCAAGGAAGACCATCTGGTCGGGAAAGATGTTCGCCGGGTCGCCGTGGTCGTCGTTGAGGTCTCGCAATGCCGGGTCCAAGAAGCACGGCGGCCCGGCCGACGGAACCACCCAGCGGGCGCCCACGTGGGTGACGTACTGGCGGGCCCGGTCCATCTGGCGTCGCCGCTTCTGTTTGCCGAACGCGGCCTTGGCCCGCGCCGGCATGTGGTAGACCATCGGATACCAGATCGCTCCGGAGTACTGCAGCAGATGCACGTCGATCGCATCGAAGGCGGCCAGCACGTCCAGATCGACCGGCCGGGAGTCGTTCATGTTGAACACCGTGGTGGTGCCGTCGGACACCACCAGCCCGGAGTCGCCGATCGGGCCGTCGGCCGGCGCGCTGAGCGCGATGATCATTACGTCCAGGTCACCCTTGGGGCCGCTGACGGTGTGCCGAACCGAGTTTCTGGCCTCGAAGAACCGGTGAAAGCCCAGCTTTTCCAGCTCGGCGCGCAGGTCGGGCACCGGATACTCGGGTAGCAGCACCACCGCGTCTTTGTTCACGCAGGCGCGCAGGTGCCGTGGGTCGA
>CAZPZQ010000534.1:0-1828 GCA_964590745.1 uncultured Mycobacterium sp.
TGTACGCGGGCCTTTGCCACTACATCTCCTGTCTATGAGGCGACAGCGGTGGTGGCCGCGCCTCGGGTTTAGCTATGACGCATTGTCATCGGGACTTCACGGTGTGCTCATGTTCTTCGCTACCTGTTCTGTTGTCCGCGGCGGTGAGCCTGTTGATGTGCTCGACCACCGCGGAAGTGTCCGGTGATCCGGCGATGCGCAGCGCTCGGATGAAAGCGCGCCGCCGGAGCGCCTGGTGCAGGCACTGCGGTACGGGATGCAGCCACGCACCCCGCCCCGGCAGATTACCCTTACTATCAACGGTTACGGCATAGCTGTCGTTCCCCGATGATATGGCCACCACCCGAAGCAGACCGGCGGCCAGCTCTCGTTTCCGGCAGCCCACGCACGTTCGCACCGGCCCGTCGGTGCGGCGGTGCTCCCGTGAGCGAGCAACCGAAATCTCGCGCTGGATCACGGATCAGTCTACCCATACCTCGGCGGTGGTCGGAACCGCCCGAACAGAGCGGTACAACCCACCGGTGAACACTGCTGGCGGCCTGATCGTCAGAACATCCCGAGGTCTGCCAACCAGCCGGGGTCAGCGTAGTCGGACCCGAACAGGGTGGCAGAATCCGAGGCCGCCGGCGCCGGGTCGGTTCCGAAGGTGTCGAAAATCGGGAAACGGTTGTTGAACAGCGGGACGTAGTCAGACATGCCGTCCGGGGTACTGCGGTAATCATTGCCAAACATCGTCAGGACAGTCGAGCCGAGCGGAACAAAGCTGTCCAACGTAACCAAGTCCGATACTGATCCGGTCGCGGACGTGGCCGCACCGGTGCCATCAGCAAGCTCTTCATGCACCCAGGTGCCTGCGCGCCCAAAAAGGCCCCAAAAAGGCTTGGAAAAGCTCTTCGTGTGGTCGAAACTTCCGACGATTTGACCGTCATCGACGACGTTGTACGGCGAGGTGGCCTGGTAGCAGTACAGCGAGGGCGCAGTCCGGTATCAGACGACATCGGTTGGTGGCCCGACTGGCCCGGTGGTACCCGATGGAAACAGCGACGCCGTGTCGTCGGCATGCGCGGCGGTAGCGCTGATCAGCGCACCGCTCAGTGCTGTGCCGATACTCATTGCGAGCCGTCGGTGCGATCTAGTTCACTTCTTAATTTTGCTGTCAGGCTACTCGAGTCAACGGGCCGGCTCAACGGCAACGGGCGCTACCTCGGCCGCGGTCCGCGCGCCGATCCGTCCCAACAGCGAGCCCGGCGCGAAGAGCGCCTCGGCCGCCATCGGCGTCGAGTCCGGGAAGGCGGATCAGCATCGGTCGTCACAGTGCGGTGAACGTGACGCACAGCGCTACTGCGATCGCTCTAATACCGACAAAAGGTCTAACACAGCAGACGTACAGGCAGGCCGGATTCTACCGGCCGTGGGTGAGGCCGTGGCTAGCGTCGCGGTCGCGATCGTGGGCCTCCTGTCCTGGCGCGTCGCTGCGGATGTCGATACGCCAGCCGGTGAGCCGGGCGGCCAACCGGGCGTTCTGGCCTTCCTTGCCGATGGCCAGCGACAACTGGAAATCAGGAACCACCACCCGCGCGGCGCGCGCGGCCTGGTCGATCACCGTCACCGAAACCACCTTTGCCGGCGACAGCGCGTTGGCGACGAAGCGGGCGGGGTCATCGTCGTGGTCGATGATGTCGATCTTCTCGCCGGAGAGCTCACTCATGACGTTGCGTACCCGCTGACCCATCGGCCCGATGCAGGCACCCTTGGCGTTCAGCCCCGGAACCCGCGATGCCACCGCGATCTTCGACACCATGAACGACCGTGGTCTCAAGCTGACGCC
>CAZPZQ010000535.1:0-1820 GCA_964590745.1 uncultured Mycobacterium sp.
TCGCCGGTTCGAGTCCGGCCATCGCTACGACGTCAGCAACGGCAGCAATACGGAAAACATGAAAGAGGGCAGCCGAGGTGGCCTCGAGTACGGATGTACGGCCGAAGATCACGATGGCCTGCGAAGTGTGCAAGCACCGCAACTACATCACCCGCAAGAATCGCCGCAACGATCCGGACCGGCTGGAACTCAAGAAGTTCTGCCGCAACTGCGGCAAGCACCAGCCGCACCGCGAGTCGCGTTAGGCCGCACCGCCATGTCGTTGGCAGACCGTCTGCTCGGGAAGAGCTACCGGTATCCCGACTACTACGTGGTGGAGCGGGAAAAGATTCGCGAATACGCCAAGGCGGTGAAGGCCACCGACCCGGCCAGCTTCGATGTGAAGGCGGCTGCCGCGCTGGGTTACCACGGGCTGGTTGCGCCGCTGACGTTCATGTCGGTGTTCGGGCACAAGGCCATATCGGCCTTCTTCGACTATGCCGGCGTGGCGACCTCCGACGCCCAGATCGTGCAGGTCGACCAGAAGCTGGAGTTCCGTCAGCCGATCCAGGAAGGCGATCGGCTGTACTGTGATGTATCCGTCGAGTCGGTGCGACGCGCGCACGGCACCGACAACATCATGACCAGACAAACCGTCACCAACGACGCTGGTGACGTCATCCAGGAGACGTACACGACGCTGGCGGGCCGTGCCGGCGAGGGAGAACAGGGTTTCACTGATGGCGCTGCGTGAGTTCAGTTCGGTCAACCAGGGCGACCAGCTGCCGGAGAAGGTCATCACGCTGACCCGGCAAGACCTGGTGAATTACTCCGGGGTGTCCGGCGACCTGAACCCCATCCACTGGGACGACGAGATCGCCAAGCAGGTCGGTTTGGACACCGCGATCGCGCACGGCATGCTCACCATGGGGTTGGGCGGCAGCTACGTGACCGGTTGGGTCGGCGACCCCGGTGCGGTGACCGAGTACAACGTCCGGTTCACCTCGGTGGTCCCGGTGCCCAACGACGGCAAGGGCGCCGAGATCGTTTTCAACGGCCGGATCAAGTCGGTGGACCCCGAGACGAAGTCGGTGACCATCGCCCTCACCGCCACCACCAATGGGAAGAAGATTTTCGGCCGGGCAGTCGCGTCGGCAACGCTGGCGTAATCATGGCGATCAAAACCGACGTGCGCGGGATGATCTGGCGCTACCCCGAGCCTTTTGTGGTAGGCCGCGAGAAGATCCGCGAATACGCCAAGGCGGTCCAAGCCGACGATCAGGCCAGCTACCGCGAGGACGCGGCCGCTGAGCTGGGCTATGACGCGCTGGTGGCGCCGCTGACCTTCGTCTCGATTTTCGCCAAGCTGGTCCAGGCCGATTTCTTCCGCAATGTCGACACCGGATACACCACCATGCAGATGGTCCAAGTCGACCAGAAGTTCATCTACCACAAGACGATCAAGGCCGGTGACAAGCTCTATGCCCGGATGGAGATCGCTTCGGTGGACGAACGGTTCGGCGCCGACATCGTGACAACCCGCAACCTGTGCACCAACGACGCGGGCGAACTGGTGTTAGAGGCGTTCACCACCATGATGGGCCACGATGGCGACGACTCGGTCAACCTCCGGTGGGACGCTGAGTCCGGCCAAGTGGTACGCACCGCCTGATCAGGGCGGATTAGTCAGCCGTGGCTGCCCCGATGTACACTCGGCGCTCGGGGTTTTCCCAATTACCAGCGCTCATGTAAAGCCCCGCAGACGCAGGTTGGTGCGCCAACCGCAAAGGGGCGTAGCTCAACTGGCAGAGCAGCGGTCTCCAAAACCGCAGGTTGCAGGT
>CAZPZQ010000536.1:0-1806 GCA_964590745.1 uncultured Mycobacterium sp.
CATCCGCCGGCGTTCGACCTGCAGCAGGCCTGCGGCACCGGTCTGGAGGCGGCGATCTGCGCCGCCGACGGCATCGCGGCCGGTCGTTACGAGGTGGCCGCCGCGGGCGGGGTGGACACCACGTCCGACGCCCCGCTCGAAATCGGCAACGAGTTGCGCCGCACCCTGTTGGCGCTGCGCCGGTCCAAATCCAACCTGCAGCGGCTGAAACTGGTGGGCAAACTGCCGGCGACCCTCGGGGTGGAGATCCCGGCCAACAAGGAGGCCCGCACCGGGCTGTCGATGGGCGAGCACCAGGCGATCACCACCAAGCAGTGGGGGATCAAGCGCATCGATCAGGACGAGGTGGCCGCCGCCAGTCACCGCAACATGGCGGCCGCCTATGACCGCGGGTTCTTCGACGACCTGGTCACACCGTTCCTGGGGCTCTACCGCGACAACAACCTGCGGCCGGATTCCACCGTCGAGAAACTGGCCACCCTGCGGCCGGTGTTCGGGGTCAAGTCCGGTGACGCCACCATGACTGCGGCCAATTCCACCCCGCTCACCGACGGCGCATCGGTGGTGTTGTTGGCTGGCGAAGACTGGGCGGCTCAGCACTCGCTGACTCCACTGGCCTACTTCGTCGACGCCGAAACCGCGGCGGTCGACTACGTCACCGGCAACGAGGGTCTGCTGATGGCGCCGACCTACGCGGTGCCGCGGCTGTTGGCCCGCAACGGGTTGCGGTTGCAGGACTTCGATTTCTACGAGATCCATGAGGCGTTCGCGTCGACGGTGCTGTGTCACCTGGGGGCGTGGGAGTCCGAGGAGTACTGCAAGCAGCGGCTGGGCCTCGATGCCGCTCTCGGGTCCATCGACCGGTCCAAGCTCAATGTCAACGGCTCGTCGTTGGCAGCCGGTCACCCGTTCGCCGCCACCGGCGGCCGGATCTTGGCGCAGGCGGCCAAGCAGGTCGCCGAGAAGAAGGCGGAGCAGAAGCGGGGCAGCAAGGGCAAGCCGGTGCGAGCCCTGATCTCCATCTGCGCGGCCGGCGGCCAAGGAGTCGCCGCCATTCTGGAAGCCTGAGGTTTGCCGCGCCGCTCGGTCGGGTACCTGGACTCCGGTTAGCTCCGTGTCGCCGTCTTACCTCGACCGGGCGGCGGTACGGAGCATCCGTAGTGACCGCCGCTGGAGGGAGGGGATCCAGCGGCGGTCAACTTTCCTGCACGGGCTTGCGCAACGCAACAGGCCTCCGGGGGATCGCCCCGGAGGCCTGCGCAGTCTCTATCAAGGGCTGCCGCTAGAAGGCCGCCTCGTCGAGTTCCATGATCTCGTTGTCGATTGTCTCGATCACCTGACGAGTACTGGTCAGCAGTGGCAGGAAGTTCTTCGCGAAGAATGACGCCACCGCGATCTTGCCCTCGTAGAAGGCGCGCTCGCCGTCGTCAACGCCGGCGTCCAACTTCTCTATGGCGACGGCGGCCTGACGCTGCAGCAGCCAGCCGATCACCAGGTCGCCGACGCTCATCAGGAACCGCACCGAACCCAGGCCCACCTTGTAGATGCTGGCGATGTCTTCCTGCGCAGCCATCAGGTAGCCGGTCAGCGCCGCCGCCATACCCTGCACGTCGGACAGTGCGGTAGCCAGCAACGCCCGCTCGGCTTTCAATCGGCCGTTACCCGACTCGTTTTTGACGAACGCCTCGATCTGGCCGGCCACCTGGCCGAGCGCCACACCTTTGTCTCGGATGATCTTGCGGAAGAAGAAATCCTGCGCCTGGATCGCGGTGGTGCCCTCGTACAGGGTGTCGATCTTGGCGTCCC
>CAZPZQ010000537.1:0-1802 GCA_964590745.1 uncultured Mycobacterium sp.
ACGGTGACCAGCGGGGCTTTGATCAGTTGCTGGTGCACCTTGTTGGGGAAGTAGTCCTCCAGGCTGCGCCCGTCCAGGTCGAACTTGCCGGTGCCGGGCATCAACCGCACCCGTACCACGGCCTCCTTGCGGCGTCCGACGGTCTGGATGGGACGGCCCAGGTCGGGCTGCTCCGGGGCGGGCGCGGCATCGGCGGTCTGCTCGGTGGCCGCCTGGCCGGCTTCGCTGGTCTCGGCTGTCGCTACTGTGCCGTCAGCGGCCGTTTCGGTCATTGCGTCACCTGCTTGATCTGGTATGGGATCGGCTGCTGGGCGGCGTGTGGATGCTGCGGCCCGGCGTAAACCCGCAACTTCCGCTTGATCTGCCGGCCGAGCCGGTTCTTGGGCAGCATGCCGACGATCGCCTTTTCCACCACCCGGTCCGGGTGCCGTTGCATCATGTCGGCGAGGCTGCGCTTGCGCAACCCGCCCGGGTAGCCCGAGTGACGGTAGCTCATGATCCGGGTCGGCTTGTCGCTACTGATGGCAACCTTGTCGGCATTGATGACGATGACGAAGTCGCCGCCGTCGACATTCGGCGTGAACGTCGGCTTGTGCTTGCCGCGCAGTAGGGTTGCTGCCGCGACGGCGAGCCGGCCGAGCACCACGTCGGTGGCGTCGATGACATGCCACGATCGCGTGATGTCACCCGCCTTCGGCGTGTAGGTGGGCACAGCGCTTACCTCTCTTTTCCAGTCTCGACCCGGGTATGCCCGGTTCTGCGGATCCCGGTCCGAGCCGGGTGCCGGTCCGGCAGGTGCGGGGGGTGTTCTCGGCGACCGACACTGACCCGAGGACCCGCTGCGCCACCGCGGCGCCGCACGCCAACGTTGCAGCTTACCGGCGGTTATCCGGCCCGGTCAAAATGCCTGGACCGGCTACGACGACGGCCGGCCAGGTGACACAGCTGCCCATGCAAGTGCTGGTGTGGCCCCGACGGCTCCCCTCCATCGGGGCCACACCGGGCCGGGTGACCATTCGGGTCGCTATCGGCCCCAGGCGCCGGCGGCTCGACGGTCGGCGTGTGCCACGTCGGCCGCGCCGTCGCGCACTGCGGCGCCGAGCGTGAACAGGATGTCGTTGAGCGCGGTGGCCGCCTGATGCCATTTCAGCTGCTCGGCCCGATACGCGCCGGCGGCTTCGCGACTCCACACCTCGTGTAGCGGCGCAATCTGATGGCGCAGGTCCTCCAGGGCACCGTTGAAGCGGGCGGCCGTGGATTGGACGTCTTGGCGCACGATGTATTCGATTTCGTCGAAGTTGTAGGACAGCACCGGGTCCATGAGTAACTCCTCTTCTGGCGTCGGCCGTCAAATACCGGCGCCGGCGCTGCCGATATGACGGGCATGGTGGTCCGCCGCATCGCGCAGCATCTGTTCGTTGTAGCGGATGGTTTCGGCGATGCCCTGCAGGGCCTGGTGCAGCTTCACCGACTCGGCGTTCCAGCGGGTGACGACGTGCTGGAACCGGGCGGCGGCGGGGCCGGACCACACCGTCGATGGCACCTCGCGCATCCGGCCGATGAACGCCTGCAGCATGGCTCGAATCTCCTCGTTGCGGGCGTCGGTGGCGGCTGCGACGGTGCGCATCAGGGCGAAGTCGGTGCTCAGTGTGTCAGTATTCGCGCGGATGGCCATCTGCTCTCCCTGCTGTCGTTGATATCTAGTTCGACTGTGCTGTGGCGCTTTTGGTTCCGTATTTTTGAGTGGCCTAAGTTCAGGACAGCGCCCGGGCCGAGCGCACCGCCTGCTCGCAAACGGCGCG
>CAZPZQ010000538.1:0-743 GCA_964590745.1 uncultured Mycobacterium sp.
TCGAAGTCGGCTTGCACGGCCTCGTTGGTCACCTCTTCGACTTGGCGGCGTTGCTCGTCGGTGAGCGGCCCCTGCCAGTTGAAGTCGAACCGTAGATACCCTGGGCGGTTCAGTGAGCCGGCTTGAACTGCGTTGGGGCCCAAGACTTGCCGCAGCGCGGCGTGCACCATGTGGGTCCCCGAGTGACCCTGGGTGGCGCCTTTGCGCCATTCCGGGTCCACCGCGGCCGTGACGGTGTCGCCCTCGACGAACTCGCCGGACTCCACGTTGACTCGGTGCACCCACAGGGTGTGCGCGATTTTCTGCACGTCCGTGACGGCCGCCCTGGCGCCGGCGGTCGACCCGGTGATGCTGCCGACGTCGGCGAGCTGCCCACCGGATTCGGCATACAGCGGGGTGCGGTCCAGCACCAGTTCAACCCGTTCGACGCTGCCGGCATCCGCATCCGCATGCGCGACCACCGGCACCCGTTTGCCGTCCACGAAGATCCCGAGCAGCGTTGCCTCCGAGGATAATTCGTCGAACCCGGTGAACTGGGTGGGCCCGGCGTCCACCAGTTCGCGATAGACACTGAGGTCGGCGTGCGCGTGTTTGCGGGCGGCCGCATCGGCCTTAGCCCGCGCCCGCTGCTCGGCCATCAGGGAACGGAAGCGGGCTTCGTCGACGTCCAACCCGGCTTCGGCTGCCATCTCCAAAGTCAGCTCGATCGGAAAGCCGTAGGTGTCGTGCAGGGTGAAGGCGTC
>CAZPZQ010000538.1:753-1777 GCA_964590745.1 uncultured Mycobacterium sp.
TAGCCGGACAGCACGGTGGCCCCGACGGCCTTGGTGGCGCGCGCTGCTTCGTCGAACAACTTCGACCCCGAAGCCAGCGTGCGGTTGAACGCCGTCTCCTCGGCCACCGCGATCCGGCTGATCCGGTCGAACTCGGCGACCAGTTCCGGGTACGACGGACCCATCGCGTCACGGACAGTGGCCATCAGGTCGCCCACGATGGGGGTCTCGATGCCCAACAGCTTCGCTGATCGGATCACCCGGCGCAGCAGCCGACGCAGCACGTAGCCGCGGCCGTCGTTGCCGGGGCTCACGCCGTCGCAGATCAGGATCGCCGCGGTGCGGGAATGATCGGCGATCACCCGGTAGCGCACATCGTCGGCATGGTTGCCGGTGTCATAGGAGCGGGGTGCGCGGGCGGCGACCGTGTCGATAACCGGTCTGAGCAGGTCGGTCTCGTAAACGTTGTGCACGTCCTGCAGCAAAACCGCGACCCGCTCCACCCCCATCCCGGTGTCAATGTTCTTGCGGGGCAACGGCCCAAGAATCGGATAACCAGATTTCGTCGGGCCTTCGCCACGGCGGTTCTGCATGAAGACCAGATTCCACACCTCCATGTACCGGTCCTCGTCGACCACCGGTCCACCCTCGGAGCCGAAGGCCGGGCCGCGGTCGTAATAGATCTCCGACGACGGGCCGCAGGGGCCGGGAATGCCCATCGACCAGTAGTTGTCCGCCATGCCGCGGCGCTGGATCCGGTCCAGCGGCAGGCCGGCGATACGCTGCCACAGCGCGATGGCCTCGTCGTCGTCCAGGTAGACGGTGACCCAGATCCGTGCCGGATCCAGGCCGTAGCCACCCTCGTCGACACCGGTGGTCAGCAGCGTCCAGGCCAACTCGATGGCGCCCTCTTTGAAGTAGTCGCCGAACGAAAAGTTGCCGGCCATCTGAAAGAAGGTGTTGTGTCGAGTGGTGAGGCCCACCTCGTCGATGTCGGGGGTGCGGATGCACTTCTGCACGCTGGTAGCGGTGGCATACGGCGGGG
>CAZPZQ010000539.1:0-1777 GCA_964590745.1 uncultured Mycobacterium sp.
CCATCACCACCAGGCCGTCGGCGGTGATCCAGATCCGGGACGGCCGCAGGCCATTGCGGTCCAGCACGGCGCCCACCACGGTGCCGTCGGTGAACGTCATCGACGCCGGCCCGTCCCAGGGTTCCATCAGCGCGGCGTGATAGGCGTAGAACGCCCGGCGCGCCGGGTCCATCGCCTCGTGCCGCTCCCAGGCCTCCGGGATCATCATCAGCACGGCGTGCGGCAGGCTGCGACCGCCCAGGTGCAAGAACTCGAGCACTTCGTCGAAACGTGCGGTGTCCGACGCGCCGGGCGTGCAGACCGGGAACAACCGGTCCACCCCGGCCGTGCCGTCCCCGGTGTTGAAAACGTCGGTGCGGATCAATGCTTCGCGGGCGCGCATCCAGTTCTCGTTGCCGGCAATGGTATTGATCTCGCCGTTGTGCGCGATCCGCCGGAACGGATGCGCCAGCGGCCAGGACGGGAAGGTGTTGGTGGAGAACCGGGAGTGCACGATGCCCAGCGCGCTGCGCAGGCGGTCGTCCTGCAAGTCCAGGTAGAACGCCTTGAGCTGCGGAGTGGTCAGCATGCCCTTGTAGACCATGGTTTGCCCGGAAAGGCTTGGGAAATATACTGTTTCGCGGCCCGGTCCGTCCTGCCCCGGGCCCTTGGTGCCGAGTTCGTGTTCGGCCCGCTTGCGGACCACACACGCGCGGCGTTCCAGCTCCATACCCGCCGCGCCGGCGATGAACAGCTGCCGGAAGGTGGGCATGGCGTCGCGGGACAGCGCCCCCAGGGATGAATCGTCGATCGGCACGTCCCGCCAGCCGAGCACCTGCAGACCCTCGGCTTCGACGATCTTCTGCACCGCCGCACCGGCGGTGGCGGCCTCCTTGGACGACTGCGGCAGGAACGCGATCCCGGTGGCGTAGCTTCCCTCGGGCGGTAGATCGAAGTCCAGGGTGGAACGCAGGAAGTGGTCGGGGACCTGGATCATGATCCCGGCACCGTCACCGCTGTGCGGCTCAGCGCCGGCCGCGCCGCGGTGGTCCAGGTTGACCAGCGCGGTGATGGCCTTGTCCACGATGTCGCGGCTGCGACGCCCGTGCATGTCGACCACCATGGCCACACCGCACGCATCGTGTTCGAACGCGGGGTTGTAGAGCCCGACCCGGCTGGGTGCCATTGCTACCTGACCCTTCACCCAACTCGCTGCAAGGTACCTGTTGAGCGGCACCATCAGCGTGCCGCCGGCAGATCGCAACCAAAGCCCTGATTTGTCGATTCGTCGTACCTGGGATCGACGACGATCTGACAAGGGATCAGTCCGTGCGGCGTTGAACGGCGCCTCTGCCTGAAATCTCGGCGGTGGGTGACACGATAATACCCGGGCCGGCCTTAGCGCCATATGCTTGTTGACTGACCCAAAAGTGCTCAAGGTACGCCGACCGCCGAAAACTGCCGGATGGTCTTGCGGGAGCCGAGTCATACTGTGGGCGTTGGATGCTCGGTTCAGCGGCCCCAACTCGATTTGGTCGCTCGTGCAGATATTCCGCCCGCGCGCTAATATACCGGAGCTCAATGCTCTCGCCGCGTAACATCCGCGCAACAAACGGATGATGTTCGGGAAATATCGGCTGCATAGCGTCTACCCGGTCTACCGGTACGGCTATCGGTAAAAGGAGACCGCTATGAGCGGCAGGACGGCCGACGATATTCTCCGGCTTATCGCCGACGAAACCGTCGAGTACGTCGATATCCAGTTCTGTGACCTGCCGGGCATGATGCAGCACTTCTC
>CAZPZQ010000540.1:0-1770 GCA_964590745.1 uncultured Mycobacterium sp.
GCCGATGTCGCTGGCGACGTCACCGGCGATCACCGCGCCCTGCGAGAAACCGACCAGCACGTAACTGGTCAGCGGGCACTTCTCGGTCATTTCCGTCATCGCGTGGACGGTTGCCTGGGTGCCTTCGGCGCGGCTGTCGTTGTAAGACATCTGACCGTCGTTGTTCAACGGATTCCGGAACTGGGCGGTGTAGGGCACCGTGTAGGTCTGCACCCGGCCCGCGTCGAACCGCTCGGCGATCGGCCGGGTGACGGTGAGCAGCAGCGATCTGGGAAATTCGGTCGGGTTGAGCGGGTTCTCGGTGAGCGACGACTCCCAGGTGCCGGGCACCGAGACCAGTTGCACGTCCGGGCAGCTGGCGTCCTGGAACTCCGGTCGGGGTTTTTTCGCGCCCGGCGCCGAACTGGTCGGCGGCACGGCCTGCGGCGGCGGTTCGGCATCCGGCGGCGAACGGCGGATCCAGACCACCACCACCACCAACACCAGCGCCACCACCAGCGCCATCGACGCAGCCGCGGCCCAGCCAAGCAGGCGGTAGCGCCGGCGCGCGCGGCCCCGGGAACGTTTCGCCATCGTCTCCTGCTAGCAGCGTCGGTCCGTCAGTACCGGATACAGGCGGCGAGCAGTCCGCTATCGCCTGCAGCGTTCCTTTACCGTACCGGCTCGCGCTACCTGATCGCGCCGACGATGTCCGGCACCATCACGGCCAGGTGCGGCCCCCAGGACCCCCAGCCGTTGTCGACGTCCTCCGGGAACTCGAAGTGCCCGTTGTGGCCGCGGTTGTACCGGTACTGGGAGTAGAAGAAATGGCCGTCGCCGGCGGCGATGTCCGGGTAGCCGATCATCGCGGCCGGGTCGCTGGCGCCGCCGGAGGGGGCGAAAACCCAGACCCGGCTGTTGTTGGACACCAGCAGCGACATGTGCACGTACGGGTCGTGGAACTTCCACCGGCCCAGCTGCGGGGCGCCCCACATGCCGTAGGTGTCCACTCCGCCGAACTGCTGCATGCCGGAGGTGATGGCGCCGTTGACGGTGGTCGCCGACGGGTACAGGAAGCCCGACATCGAACCGGCGAAGCCGAACCGGTCCGGGTGGAAGGCGCCCAGCGCCATCGCTCCATACCCGCCCTGCGAGGCGCCGACCACCGCGTGGCCGCCGGGCGCCAGGCCCCGGTTGGCCGCCAGCCAGTCCGGCAGCTCGCTGGACAAAAAGGTGTCCCACTGTTTGCTGCCGTCCTGCTCCCAGTTGGTGTACATGCTGTAGGCGCCGCCGGCCGGGGCCACCACCGAGACTCCCGTGCCGGCCAGGGTGTTCATCGCGTTGCCCGCGGTCACCCAGTTGCTGAGCTCCGGGTGGGCGTTGAAGGCGTCCAACAGATACACCGCGTGCGGGCCCTGATTGAGAAACGCCACCGGGATATCGCGGCCCATCGCCGCCGACGGCACCATCAGGTTTTCGAACTGCGCGCCGTGTGCTTTCCCGGTGAGCCCGGTAGCCGTGCTGCCACCCCACAGCCCGACGGTCACGACGACGGCGCCCAGCGCCCGCAGCAGGATCGACAGCCTTCCCATACCCGCCTCACTCATTGGAATAACTCGTCGGCATCGCTTCGCGCTTCGCAAGGTAGTCAACCACACCACGGCCGGTCCGGATGCCGGAAATGAGCAACGGCGGCGGCCGGTGGGCCGCCACCGTTGGCCGTGGTGTTGTCGCGCGGTGGGGTTGGGCGCGGCTCGCGGGTGGCTCGCCCGTGGCTCGCGGGTGGCTCGC
>CAZPZQ010000541.1:0-1765 GCA_964590745.1 uncultured Mycobacterium sp.
ACCTTGTCGCCGTAGCGTTCAGCCAGCCGGCGCCGCAGGTCCCCCACCGTGGCCGGGGTGGGTGGCGCGGCACGGTTTTCCTGCACCTGGTTGACCTTAGTAGGGGCGATAGGCCGCCGGGAAACAACCGGCTCTCGCTTTAGTGGGGCAGTCTGTCGCTGCTGCTGGCCTTGGTTAGCTTCGTCTCGATCTATTTATATATGTAATACAATTGCGTTGTGCGGATCGAGTTTGTCGGCGCCAGGGTCTTTGCCCACGGCATCGCTGGCGACGAGATACGCGCGGTGGTTTGAGTACCCCATCATCGTGAGCCGAGTCGAGCCACACCGTCCGGAGTCCGACCCGTATATCTTCGTCGCCGGTTCGACGAGAACGAACCTCCGATCGAGGTTGGAGTGGATCGGGTGGAGGCCGAGCACTGGCTGGTGTTCCACGCGATGTTGCTGCGTAGCAGCACCGCGAAGCGGTTGGGGTTAGGCGAGACGCATCCTGAGGTGGTGCGTGACATCACTGGTCAGCGATCGGAAGGGAGAGGGTAGCTATGAAGAAGCGGCGGTTAACAGAAGCGGAGTACACGGGAATGGCGCTCGACTTCGAGTGTGGCGGCGTTCACCCGGTCGAAGAACCCAGCTACGACGGCGACACCGTGTTGCGTCGTGGTCGCCCATCTGGACGGTCTGCTCGGGGCAGCACTCCCGTGCGGTCCTTCCGACTCCCCGCACGCCTGATCGAACAGTTGGAGCAGCGCGCCCAGACCGAACATGTGTCCACCAGCGAGATCGCCCGAAAAGCACTGACCGAATACCTCACCCACCTGTGATCGAGACGATCACTGGCTGCAGTGACGTGGAAGCAGCCCGATCTGGCGGCCATAGGCCGGTCGGCGCAGACCCGCGGCCGCTACGCTGCCGTGCACGACGACGCTCCCTCGTTCGACAGCCATTTCGATTTCCGGCCGTCACCGACCGATCCCCTTGAATTGCTGCTGGCGCTAGTCAGGATGGCCGTGTGCTGCCGAGACATAGTTACAGCGAACTTTCACCGGCCGGGCGCACCAACCCGCACGAGCGCTTCATGAGTGTCGATCGAGCGTCAGCGCGAGATCATCCAGCAGTGGGCCGACGCCCGGGGCCACACCGTGGTCGGCTGGGCTGAGGACGTCGGCGTATCGGGAGCCGTGGATCCGTTCGTCACCGCTGAACTCGGGAGGTGGCTCAATCGCCGAGGATCGGAGTGGGACGTGCTGTGCGCGTGGAGGCTGGATCGGTTGGGCCGGAACATGATCCAGCTGCACAAGCTGTTCGGCTGGTGTGCGGAGCAGGGTAAAGCATTGGTGGCGTGCACGGAGAACATCGACCTCAGCGGCTGGACCGGCCGGATGCTGGCTGCCGTGATCGCCGGGCTAGCCGAAGGTGAGCTAGAGGCCATCCGTGAGCGTCAACGATCATCCCGCAGCAAGCTTCGTCAGGCCGCCCGGTGGCCAGGTGGCAAACCACCATTCGGCTACCTCGCGGTCCCGCGCGTGGGCGGTGGTTGGACGCTGGCGGTCGACCCGGAGGCGTCCCGGTTGGTTCGGCGCATCGTCGACGACGTGCTGGACGCTAAGCCGTTGACCCGGATAGCTTGTGAATTGAATGCTGAGGGTTATCGAACCCCTCGGGCATATTACGTCACCCAGCAGGCCGCCATGCCCGCTCTGCGGTGGGCAGCCTGTCGACCGCCACGGTGATGGGACCACTTTGACCAGGGTTTAGCCAGCTTCATT
>CAZPZQ010000542.1:0-218 GCA_964590745.1 uncultured Mycobacterium sp.
TACACGGTGCTGCAATACGTGCCGGAGCCGGAAACCCTGCACCGGGGGGTGCGCCGGCTGGAATCAGGGTGCTATGCCCGCATCCGTCCGGGCCGACCCGAACCGGAAGTCACCCGGTATTTCGTACCCCGGTTTGCCGCCACACCGATCACCCGGGACAGCGAGCAAGCCCGCTACGACGAGATCACCGCGGTCCTGGAGGATTCGGTGGCCAAGCA
>CAZPZQ010000542.1:228-1738 GCA_964590745.1 uncultured Mycobacterium sp.
GTTTCTGTCCGGCGGTATCGACTCCACCGCGATCGCCGCCTTGGCGATCCGGCACAACCCCCGGCTGATCACCTTCACCACCGGGTTTGAGCGGGAAGGATTCTCCGAGGTCGATGTCGCCGCCGCATCCGCCGAGGCCATCGGCGCGCGACACGTGACCAAAGTGGTCACTCCGGAAGAGTTCATCGCGGCGCTGCCCGAGATCGTCTGGTATCTCGACGATCCGGTGGCTGACCCGGCGCTGGTTCCGTTGTTCTTCATCGCTCGCGAGGCCCGCAAACACGTCAAGGTGGTGCTCTCCGGTGAGGGCGCCGACGAGCTGTTCGGCGGCTATACCATCTACCGGGAACCGCTGTCGTTGAAGCCGTTCGACTACCTGCCCGGGCCGCTGCGGCGTTCGATGGCCAAGGTGTCCAAACCGCTGCCGGACGGCATGCGCGGGAAAAGCCTGCTGCATCGTGGATCTCTGACCCTGGAGCAGCGCTACTACGGCAACGCCCGCAGTTTCTCCGACGAGCAACTGCAGGCGGTGCTGCCGGGATTCCGGCCGGACTGGAGCCACACCGATGTGACCGCGCCGGTATATGCGGAATCCGTCGGCTGGGACCCGGTGGCTCGGATGCAGCACATCGATCTGTTCACCTGGCTGCGCGGCGACATCCTGGTCAAAGCCGACAAGATGACGATGGCCAACTCACTGGAGTTGCGAGTGCCGTTCCTGGATCCGGAAGTGTTCGCGGTGGCCTCCCGGTTGCCGGTGCAGGCCAAGATCACCCGCACCACCACGAAGTACGCGTTGCGCCGCGCCCTGGAACCGATCGTCCCGGCGCACGTGTTGAACCGGCCCAAGCTCGGCTTCCCGGTGCCCATTCGGCACTGGCTGCGCGCCGGAGAGTTGTTGGAGTGGGCGCACGCAACGGTCGATGCCTCGGCGGCCGGCCACCTCGTCGACCTCGGCACGGTGCGCCGGATGATCGACGAGCACCGACGGGGGGAAAGCGACCACAGCCGTCGGCTGTGGACGGTGCTGATCTTCATGCTGTGGCATGCCATCTTTGTCGAACGTGCACTGGTACCGCAGATCAGCGAGCCGGCCTACCGGGTTCAGCTGTGACAGCTGACCCGACGCCACCTAGTGTGCCCGCGGCACGTGCGTTAGGCGAGCGCGGCGGCGATCTCGGCTGCGGCCTGGTCTCCGTAAGCGCCGCCAAGCCGGGTTACCGCCTCGTCGCGGTCCCAATCCCACTCCTGGGTGCCGGTCGACTCCAGCACCAGCACCGCCACCAGTGAGCCCAGCTGCGCGGAACGCTCTAAGCTCAGGCCGGCGCTGCGGCCGGTGAGGAAGCCGGCCCGGAACGCGTCGCCGACCCCGGTCGGATCGACCCGGCTTTTCTCCGGTACTACGCCGACGTGGATGCAGGTGCCATTCGGATCAACGACGTCGACGCCCTTGGCTCCCAGCGTGGTCACCCGCAGGTCAATCTGCTTCATCACGTCGGCCTCGGTCCAG
>CAZPZQ010000543.1:0-1736 GCA_964590745.1 uncultured Mycobacterium sp.
CGGGCCCGGATCGGCACCGCCGCCTGCAACACCGCTCGCAGCGTGGCCTATGTCAGCGCGGGCACCGTGGAGTTCATCGTCTCCGCTGACCACCCGGGCGAATTCTTTTTCATGGAGATGAACACCCGCCTGCAGGTCGAACACCCGGTCACCGAGGCCGTCACCGGCTTGGACCTGGTGGAATGGCAACTTCGGGTGGCGGCCGGGGAGAAGCTGCCGTTTACCCAGGACGACATCAAACGGACCGGACACGCCATCGAGGCTCGGGTGTACGCCGAAGATCCGGCGCGTGGCTTCCTACCCACCGGCGGCCGGGTGCTTGCGGTACATGAGCCCACCGGACCGAGGGTTCGGGTGGACTCCTCACTGCGCCCCGGCGCGGTGATCGGCAGCGACTACGACCCGATGCTGAGCAAAGTGATCGCGTCCGGGGACGATCGCGCCCAGGCGCTGGCACGGCTGGATCACGCGTTGTCGGACACCGCGGTATTCGGGGTGCAGACTAATATCGAGTTCCTGCGGTTCGTGCTCGCCGACCAGCGGGTGGTGGCCGGTGACCTGGACACCGGCCTGCTGGAGTCTCTGCTGGACGACTTCGCGCCGCGGCCGGCACCCGATGACGTGCTGGCCGCCGGCGGGCTGTACCGGCAGTGGGCTTTGGCACACCGTGGCCGACACGCCCGGGACAACCTGTGGGCACTACCGACCGGGTGGCGGATCGGCGAACCGGTGCCGGTGCGCACCGAGATGCGTACCCCGCTGCGTTCCGAGACGGTATCGGTGTGGGGCATGCCCGAGTCGGCGCGCGTCCAGGTCGGCGATGGTGAGATCAGTTGCGCCAGTGTGAAAGTCGAGAATGGCCAGCTGATGTTGACGTTGGCCGGCCGGCGCCGCGGCTACCGGATAGCCGAGGCCGAGCGACACCTGTGGATCGCAGACCAGCGGGGTACCTGGCAGCTGCGCGAAGCCGATGAGGTCCGAGTGCACCGATCGGCCAGCCCGCGCCGTGCGGAGATCGTCAGTCCGATGCCCGGCAGCGTCATCGCCGTTGCCGGCGCGGGTGTCCACGTCGAGCAGGGCACCTCGGTGGTAGTGGTCGAGGCGATGAAGATGGAACACACGCTGACCGCACCGGTCACCGGTCGCGCGGAGGTACTGGTGTCGGTAGGAGACCAGGTGACCGTGGATCAGGTGCTGGCCCGGCTGGTTCCCGATGAAGCCGAGCCATCCGCCCGGAGTGAGGACGAAAGCTGATGACGACGACGATCACGGCAGGAACGCTGCCGAAGGAATACCAGGAACTGCGCGCCACGGTCGCCGACTTCGCCCGCACCGTGGTCGCCCCAGTGTCGGCCAAACACGATGAGGAGCACAGTTTCCCGTACCAGGTGGTCGCCAAGATGGGCGAGATCGGCCTGTTCGGGCTGCCCTTCCCGGAAGAGTACGGCGGCATGGGCGGGGACTACTTCGCGTTGGCGCTCGCCCTGGAAGAACTCGGCAAAGTCGACCAGTCGGTGGCGATCACCCTGGAGGCCGGGGTGAGCTTGGGTGCGATGCCGATCTACCGGTTCGGCACCGAGGAGCAGAAACGAACCTGGCTGCCGGATCTGACCGCCGGCCGGGCGTTGGCGGCGTTCGGGTTGACCGAGCCGGGTGCCGTTTCGGACGCCGGCGGCACCCGCACCACGGCCCGGCTGGAGAACGGCGAGTGGCTCATCAACGGCGCCAAACAGTTC
>CAZPZQ010000544.1:0-1732 GCA_964590745.1 uncultured Mycobacterium sp.
CCAGGCCTGCGCGCGGCACGGGTTGCTGCACTCGATGGGCGCGACCGGCATTTGCTGGGACAAGGGCTTGGCTTCATAGTGCACCTCCGGTAGTGGGTTAGGTGGAAACTCGTTTCCGCAGGGGGCTGCCTTGTCGGACGGTGAGGCGGGGATCACCAGCGATCGGTGGTTCGTAGAGTCGTTCGTTTTTGTCGTTCGCTTTGTGGCAGTGGAGTATTGCCGCTTTGGTCCAGCTCTTGACGGTAGTCTCGTGCACTCTGAGTTGTGTGGCGATCTCAGTTTTGGTGAGCAGGCCGTTGGCGCGGAGCCGCTCGGCGTGGCTGGGCAGCCTGTTGCCGCGGCGTGCTTCGAGGACGATGCGGGCGGTGAACGGCTTGCCCTCACCGGAGCGGTGACCGGCGGCGTTGAGCGCCTCGGCGGTTTGGGCGTCGGTGTGGGTGTCGAGGAAACGGTCGAGCGCTGCGAGGGTGTCGGGGTGGGTTTGGCGGAGCTGCCAGCCTTTGGGCGGTATCGCGACGGTGAGGCTGGTGGTTTGCCCGCCGCGGAACCGCACGTGCAGGTGGATGCGGTCGGTCTTGTGCAGGGTGACGTCGTCGACCAGCAGGCGGACCATGCGTTTTCGGTCCCGCTGCGGGGTGTGCGGATTCGACCAGAGGGCGGGGAAATCGGTTGCCAGGTAATTGATTCGGTCTTTGACCTGTTCGGTGATGGCGGTAGCTGCGGCGGCGGTCGCGCGCTCGTAGTCCTCGCGAGCGGTTTGCAGGGCGCGCAGGGAGTCGTTCCAGTCGGCTTCCAGACTGTCGGCGACGAGCCGGTTGTCCGGGTCGACTGCCAGGTAGCGACACCGGGCCAGTTCTGCGCGGTGGCGTGCGTGTTCGACGTGGGCGCGGCGCAGGGCGTCGGCGTCGGCGGCGCGGGTCTGCAGTTCGGTTTGCACGGTGAGCGCGACCTCGAGTTGGTCTCGTACTCGTCGAAGCTGATATAGCCCGGATGGGCATCTGGGATCAGTGCGATCCACTGCTCGCGGGGCAGGCTCTGGATGGTTTTCTTGCCGTTGGCGGCCAGGCGTTCGCGGCGGCGCCCGTAGGCGAATGCGCCGGCGTAGCGGGGGTTGTGCAGGGTGCGCAGTACCCGCCAGTGCTGCAGTGGCATCCAGGCCAGCTCGCCCTTGCGGGCACCGGTGCGCACCCGTACCGGAAACAAAAGTCCCGCGGCGTTGAACTGCTGCACGGTCGCCCGCGCCGATCCAGTGCGGGAAAACAACTGGTAGCGGCATCTGCAGTTCACCGCGGCGCGCCTTCGACAGTTGTCCGCCGATGAGGCGGGCCCGGATGAAGTGCAGTTCGGCCTCACTCATGGTGCCCTTGAGCCCGAGCAGCAACCGGTCGTTGAAGTCGGCCGGGTCATACAGGCCATCCTCATCGCAGATCAGGGTGGCCGACATGGCGCAGATCTCCAGCAACCGGTGCCAGTCGGCGTTGTTGCGGGCCAGACGCGACACCTCCAGCCCGAGCACGATCCCGGCCCGACCCATGCCGACCTCGGCGACCAGCCGCTGAAATCCTTCCCGGTCAGCAGCGCTGGCACCGGATTGGCCCTGGTCGGAGTCGATAGTGACGATCCGCTCGGCTTCCCAACCCAACGCGACCGCCTTCTGCCGCAGCGCGTACTGACGGGCAGCAGATTCGGTGTTGGTCAGTACCTGGCGCAGCGTGGACTGGCGCACATACAG
>CAZPZQ010000545.1:0-1724 GCA_964590745.1 uncultured Mycobacterium sp.
GCTGACCCATCCCGGCCCACTGCGAACCCTGACCCGAATACACAAACACCGTGCCGGTCCGGCGTCGGTCGTGGTGCGGGTCGACCACGCCCGGGGCGGATTCACCGGCGGCCAGCGCCCGCAGGCCGGTGATGGCCTGGCCGCGATCCCGGGCACACACCGCAGCGGTCTGCCGGTAACGGCTGCGGTGGTGGTTGAGGGTGTGCGCCACATCAGCGAGCGCCACATCGGCACCGGCCCCGGCCATCCAGTCCGCCAACACCTGCGCCGTCGCCGCGATCCGCGCCGCCGTCTTGCCCGCCACCACCAAGGTGCTGATCACCGGTTCCGGCTCGACGGCCACCGGATCACCCACCGGAGCCTGCTCAACGACCACATGCGCATTGGTGCCACTGACCCCAAACGACGACACCCCGGCCCGGCGCGCCCGATCCACCGCCGGCCAAGCCAGCCCACCCGCAGCAACAGTGAACCGCGACGCCGCCGGACCAGCACCCGGCGTCAACTGACGAAAATGCAGATGCGGCGGAATATAACCGTGCTGCACACTGAGCACCGCCTTGATGAAACCGGCCACCCCGGCCGCCGACTCCAAATGCCCCAGATTGGTCTTCACCGACCCCAACACCAGCGGCGCCGAACCCTCCCGATCGGCAAACACCGCCCCCAACGCATCCAACTCGATCGGATCCCCCAACGCCGTACCGGTGCCGTGCGCCTCCACATAGTCGATATCCCCGGGCGCCAACCGCGCCGCCGCCAACGCCGCCCGCACCACCGCCTGCTGCGCTGGACCATTGGGCACCGTCTGCCCACTGCTGGGCCCATCCTGGTTCACCGCCGACCCCCGCACCAACGCCAGCACCCGATCCCCGTCACGCACCGCATCGGACAACCGCTTGAGCACCACCACCCCGCAGCCCTCGCTGCGCACATACCCATCAGCGCCCGCATCGAAGGTCTTGCACCGCCCGTCCGGCGCCAACATGCCCCACCGCGAGCACGCGATGCTGTTCTCCGGGGTCAAAATCAAATTCACCCCGGCCGCCAACGCCTGATCACTTTCCCGGCGTCGCAGGCTCTGACACGCCAGATGAATCGTCACCAACGACGACGAACACGCGGTATCCACCACCACCGCCGGGCCGTGCACCCCCAAGAAATACGCCAACCGCCCAGCCGCGAAATTCGCCGCATTACCGAACGAAAGGTACGGATCGATGCCCTGGGGTGGAAGTTTGGCGGCGGTGTTGAAGTAGTAGTCGTAGGTGGTGACGCCGACGTAGATGCCGGTCTGGGTGTCGCGGATGCCCTGGGCGGTGATGCCGGCGTTTTCCAACGCCTCCCAGGTCACCTCCATCAGCAACCGCTGCTGCGGGTCCATCGCGTCGGCCTCGCGCGGCGAGATCCCGAAGAACTCGGCATCGAACTGGTCGGGTTGCCACGACGTCAAGAACCCGCCGTCGCGGGTGCAGATCGTGCCCGGCACGGTGTGGTCCGCCGAATAATAGGCATCGGCGTCCCACCGATCGGCCGGCACCCGCATCACACCGCTGCGGCCGTCGCGCAGCAACCGCCAGTACTGCTCGGGGTTGTCCACCCCGCCCGGCAGCCGGCAGCCCAGCCCGACCACCGCGATCGGTTCGGTGTCCCCCCGCTCGGCGATCCGAAGCCGCGCCGTCAAATCATCGATCTTGCGCAGCGCCTCGGTGACAATCGCCCGA